>PWQG01000470.1 GCA_003556835.1 Gammaproteobacteria bacterium | reverse complement strand
GTTCCTGGATGTTTCCCGTGTCGCTGGCATCAGGGTAGGTGAAGGTCTTGGCAATAACCGTGCCCACCGGGAAGATGAGATTGTCATTGGCCTTGTCCAGATCGCCGGTGCCCGGGGTGCCATCCGGCTCGCTGCCGGCATCACGATAAGTGGCCGGGATAAAATCACCGTTTTCGTCCCTGGGCAGAAAAACAATGCGGTGCTTGGCGGTGTAATCAGAGAACAGCGCGGTGTTCAGGACATAGGGCAGCCCCTGGTATTCGCCCTCGACTACCAGCGGGCGGCGCGGGTCACCGCGCAGGAAGCCCTCGTCCTCGTTGGGGGCAAAGAGATTGTACTGGTGTAGTTCCTGGCAGGCGTTACCGTTATTGGCCGACACGCTGCTGGACATCGCAATGGCCACGCGGTTGACGCCGTCAATGTCTGTATGTGCCTCGCAGGCCTCAACCAGTGTGGCCGGGCCGCCGCCACCCGAGGAGCCGCCACTGGAGCAGGCAGCCAATAGCAGCACGGTCGTGAAACCAGTACCCAGGCGCATCAAAACAGACATGGACAACCTCCGGAACCCTAAAAAAAGGGGCGACAACCTTTGGACTTCAGGTTGCCGCCCCGGTTCGTTTATCTATCAGTCGTGAGACGGGTGCCGCCAGGCGGCACCCGTGTATCACGAGTTGGGCACGAAGTACGCCGGATCGGCGGCCGGCAACAGCGGCAGGGTTCCGCCGAATTCCGTCGCACAGTCATGCGGGCTGGCATCGTTGTCCGCAGCGCCTTGTTGCTGACTGCTGTTGAGGTTGAGGAAAACGGGCGCATCTTGGGCGGTGTCGAATGTGTTGTTGTCCTCGACACAGATCCAGAAGTCCGGCTTGATGCGCTCCTCAGTCGTCTCGTCGAACTTGTAGGCGTTGAAGCGGCAGGCCGGATCCGGGTCGTTGCGATACTGCGGTTTGCCGCGTTCGTCGAAGGAGTCGACCTCGGTGGGCGCATCACAGTCGCTGTCAAGCACGTCAATGAAACCATCCCAGATGATGTGGGCGCCGCCCTGGTCATCATTCAGGTCAATAATGAGCCCCATGAGGATGTCGCTGTCGCGACCGTCCCCTTCAATGACCGGATCATCGCCGTTGTTGTTGTAGATGTTATCGAAAATATGCAGCGCATCCGGCCAGGGGTTGAGCTGCAGGTCGTTCATGCCGGCGGTTTCACCAGCGGCGGCGAGCAATTCATGACTGATTACGATGGTGCCCACGGCATCATTGCCCTCAATCGTATTATTGCGGACCTCGACCTGGTCCAGCGCCATGACCATCAGGCCGATGCCGCGTGGCAGCAAGGTGATAAAGCCGCTTTCAGCGAAATTCTGCGTGTTGTTGTTACGCAGCACGTTGTCGAAAACACGTACCTGGTCGCCATAGAAGGGACGCCCCGGCAGGTTGAACACCATCAAGCCGGCAGTGTTGCACTCGGAGATGTTGTTATAGGCGTCGGCGCGGTTGGTGTTCTCGATCTCGATGCCGGCCACATTAAAGGCAGCGCGGTTGTTGCGCAGGATGATGTCCTCGCTCTGGCCGATGTAGATGCCGGCATCCCAGGCGCCGATGGATTCGGAGTCTTCCATCAGTACATTCCTGGAATCGGTCGGGTACAGGCCGTATTTGCCACTGCCAACCGGGTCCGTTTCGTAAACCGGAGTTTCACCATAAGCCGGGCAGTCCACCTGGATGGCGGTGGTGTAGTTGTCTGCGGTGATGGTTTCCTGCAGACCTGACCAGATGGAGCGAACATCACGCATGGTGACGCCGTCGGAGTTCTCCACCCGGATGCCGTCGTCGGGGGTGTCGACCACGGTGATCCCCTGGATCAGGATGCCTTCGGCATTCTGCACCAGGATGCCGTTGCCACTGGGGCTGTCGGCAAAGGAAAGTACGGTTTCATCCTTGCCGCAACCGCGGATGGTGACGCCGTTAATGTCGCTGAAGGCCAGGTCGGTGTTGATCTCGAACCAGCCACAACCGAATTCGATGATCTGGTTGTTCTGAATTTCGTCAAAGGCCTGGGCTGCCTCGGCGGATGCGCTGGGACCTGCGGCGATAAAGAAGTCAGGCTCCGGGACATCCGGTACGGAGACGTCGCTGCTGCTGCCGAAGCAGCCGGTGAGGGTCAGGGCAGCGGTGCCCGCTACCAGGGCGGAAATAAATCGGTTCATGGTCTAGCCTCCCAAAACGCGATGTCTGTAGTTGGTTTTTCTTGCAGCCGGAGTTGCTTGCGCTGGTTTGCGGCTGATTGGTGTTCTTCCAGGAGCCTGTTTTGTTGTTGTGAAACGCTGTGACAGGCAATCCGGTCCCGGCAATTGTTAGCAGCGAATGCCTGCCGGCGTCAAGTTTTCTTGGCCCGCATGCCTGCGATTATAGCGGCCTTCAGGCTGCGCCGCCGCCGGCCTCCGTCGCCGGTTGCGACAGTATGCGCAGGTAGCTGCGGTAACGACGTTGCGGGATGCGCCCTTCAGTCACCGCGGCGATGACACTGCAGTCGGGCTCTTGCCGGTGACTGCAATCAGTAAAACGACAGGGAGGTAGCTCCGCGAATTCCACGAAACCGTGCGACAGTTCGCGCGCATCCACCGGCCACAGACGGAAGTCGCGCACGCCGGGCGAGTCAATCAGGTCACCCCCGCCGGGCAGCTGATAAAGAGAGGCTGTGGTGGTGGTATGGCGCCCTTCGCCGCTGGCGGCGGAGAGCTCGCCAATGCGGGCATCGTAGTCGGGCACCAGCTCGCGTACCAGCGAGGACTTACCCACGCCGGACTGGCCGACCAGGATGCCGGTGCGCCCGGCCAGGCATTCCCGCAACGGCGCCAGCCCCTGGTTTTTATGGCAGGTGCACAGG
>PWQG01000336.1 GCA_003556835.1 Gammaproteobacteria bacterium | reverse complement strand
TCCAGAGAATCGTGGCACAACCTTCCGGTGTGATCACGGTGTAGGTCGCGTACTGCAACATGTTGAGCTGATCGGCGATCCCGATGGCAATGGCGCCACCGGAGTTGGCCTCACCGGTGACCGTGGCAATCAATGGTGTCCGTACGGCAGACATGATGGCCATGTTTTCCGCGATGGCCTCGTTGATGCCCCGCTCTTCGGAGTCGATACCGGGGTAGGCGCCCGGGGTGTCGATGAAACTGAGCACCGGCAATCGGAAGCGCTCGGCGAGCTGCACCAGGCGACGGGCCTTCCGGTAGCCTTCCGGGCGGGGCATGCCGAAGTTGTGACGCACTTTTTCCTTGGTACCACGGCCCTTCTGGTGCCCGATCACCATGACCGGCTTATCATCGAGTCGGGCGACGCCACCGATCAGTGCCATGTCATCGGCAAACAACCGATCACCGTGCAGCTCATCAAAATCGGTGAAGATGTGCTCGAGGTAGTCGGCGGTGTAGGGCCGCAATGGATGGCGCGCCACCTGCGAAATCTGCCAGGGCGTAAGATTGGCGTAGATTTTTTCAGTCAGCTTGGTGCTTTTGTCCTGCAAGCGCTGGATCTCATCATTGATGTTGAGCTCATTGTCATTACTGACATGACGCAGCTCATTGATTTTCACTTCCAGGTCGGCAATGGGTTGCTCGAAATCAAGATAATTCGGATTCATAATAAGGTTGTATTCCCCAGTCGCGCCACGATGGCGTCAATCATAACAAAATCCGGCCTGCTTGAGCCACGATCACGCCAAGTCAGCCTGGAATGATCACAGCACTTCAATATTCCAGGCGCACGCCCTGTTCACCCAGCTCGTGACGCAGGGACTGCAGCAGCTCCTCATCCAGTCGCACGGACCAGTCAGGACCCAGCTTCAGGCGACCACTGAGTGCCTCACGGCTGTACTCGATGCTGACCGGACAGGGACGCAGCATCCTTGGCTGATTACCGTCTCCATCCCCGTCACGGCCGTCACCTGGCACAGGTTCCGGCTCCGGCATCCGGTGATCACTCAGCAATTGCTCCAGGCGCCCCAGCAGGCCGTTGCCGGCAGCTGTATCGGTGAGTCGCAACTGCAGTTGGCGGGCATGCGCCTGACGCGCTTCGTCCAGACTCATCACGGCACTGGCCCGTCCCCGCATGCCACCGCTGTAGTCATCCACGGACACCGAACACTGCAGCACCAGGATCGTGTCGCTGTGCAGGTACTCGCGGTACTGTTCGTATTCCTTGGGCGGTAGGGAGACTTCCAGTCGGCCACTGCGATCATCCAGGGTGACAAAGGCCAGTGGTTCGCCCCGCTTGCTACGCATGGTGCGAACCGCGACCACCAGGCCGGCTACTGTCTGGCTGCCGCGCGTGGGTTTGAGTTCGGCCAACCGCGCCGAGGTGAAGGCATTGAGCTCGGGCAAGTATTCATCGATCGGATGCCCACTGAGGTAAAGCCCCAGGGTTTCCTTTTCCGCGGACAGGCGCTGCTTCTGTGTCCAGGGGCGCGTGTCCGCGTTCATTTCCGGTCCGGCCGGGGTTTCCGGTGGCGCGATCTCCCCGAACAGATCAACCACGCCCGCCGCCTGATTACGATTGGCCTGCTCTGCCGCCTGCAGGGTATCGGCCAGCGTGGCCATCAGGCGGGCACGGACTGCGTCAATCTCGCCCTGCTCCAGGCTGTCCAGGGCGCCCGCGCGGACCAGCGCTTCCAGTGCCCGGCGATTGACATTGCGAAGATCGATCCGGCTGCAGAAATCCATCAGGGTCTCGAAGGGACCCGCTTCACGGGCTTCGGTGATGGCCCGGATCGGTCCCTCGCCAAGCCCCTTGATAGCCCCGAGGCCGTATACGATCTCGCCCCGCTCATTCACCGTGAAATTGTAGGCCCCGGTGTTCACGTCCGGGGGCACCAGTGGCAACTGCATCTGCCGGCATTCCTCGATCAGCGTCACCACCTTGTCGGTATGCTGCATGTCGGCAGACAACACGGCGGCCATGTAGCAGGCCGGATAATGCGTTTTCAACCAGGCGGTCTGATACGAGACCAACGCATAGGCGGCGGAGTGTGATTTGTTGAAACCATAACCGGCGAACTTTTCCATCAGGTCGAAGATGGACATCGCCAGGTTTTCTCCCAGCCCCCGCTGCATGGCACCCTCGCGGAAAATCTCGCGCTGCCGCTGCATCTCCTCCGCTTTCTTCTTACCCATGGCACGGCGCAGCATGTCGGCACCGCCCAGGCTGTAATTCGCCAGCACCTGGGCAATCTGCATGACCTGTTCCTGGTACAGGATGACGCCATAGGTATTGGACAGCACTGGTTCGAGATCGGGATGTGGATAATTCACCTCCGCCCGGCCATGCTTGCGGTTGATGAAGTCATCGACCATGCCTGATTGCAGGGGACCGGGACGGAACAGGGCCACCAGGGCAACGATGTCCTCGAAGGAGCTGGGTAGCAGGCGGCGAATCAGCTCCTTCATGCCGCGCGATTCAAGCTGGAAGACCGCAGTGGTTTCGGCACGCTGCAGCATTCCGAACACTTCGGGATCATCCAGCGGGATGGTATTGATGTCGAGGCGCTCCGGAGTTTCACCCGGCTCGGCTTCACGTTGCCGCGCCTGCCCGATCATGTCCACGGCCCAATCGATGATGGTCAGGGTGCGCAGCCCAAGAAAATCGAACTTTACCAGGCCGGCCGTCTCAACATCGTTCTTGTCGTACTGGGTGACCAGACCCTCTCCGTCATCATCGCAGTACAAGGGAGAGAAATCGGTGAGTTTCGTAGGCGCAATCACCACGCCGCCAGCATGCTTGCCGACATTTCGTGCCAGGCCTTCCAGCTTGAAGGCCATGTCCATGA
>PWQG01000003.1 GCA_003556835.1 Gammaproteobacteria bacterium | reverse complement strand
TCTCGAGGAAGATCTGACCGTCGGTGATGGAGATCACGTTGGTCGGCACGAACGCGGAGACGTCGCCCGCCTGGGTCTCGATGATCGGCAGCGCGGTCAGCGAGCCGGTCTTGCCCTTCACCTCGCCGTTGGTCATCTGCTCGACGTAGTCGGCGTTGACCCGTGCGGCACGCTCCAGCAGACGCGAGTGCAGGTAGAAGACATCACCCGGGTAGGCCTCGCGACCCGGCGGGCGGCGCAGCAGCAGGGACACCTGACGGTAGGCCCAGGCCTGCTTGGTCAGGTCGTCGTAGACGATCAGGGCGTCTTCGCCGCGGTCGCGGAAGTATTCGCCCATCGCGCAGCCGGCATACGGGGCGATGAACTGCATCGCGGCCGATTCCGAGGCGTTGGCCGCCACCACGATGGTGTGTTCCAGCGCGCCGGCCTCTTGCAGCCTGGCCACCACGGACGCCACCGAGGAGGCCTTCTGGCCCACGGCCACGTAGACACACTTAACGCCGGTACCCTTCTGGTTGATGATCGCGTCGACGGCGACGGCGGTCTTGCCGGTCTGGCGGTCACCGATGATCAGCTCGCGCTGGCCGCGGCCGACCGGGACCATCGCGTCGATCGCCTTGATGCCGGTCTGCAGCGGCTGATCGACCGACTGGCGGTCGATGACGCCGGGCGCGATCTTTTCGATCGGGCTGGAATGATCGGTGTCCAGCGCGCCCTTGCCGTCGATCGGACGGCCGAGGGAGTCGACCACGCGGCCCAGCAGCTGTTCGCCGACCGGGACCTCGAGGATACGACCGGTGCAGCGGACGGTGTCGCCCTCGCGGATGTGCTTGTAGTCACCCAGGATCACGATGCCGACGGAGTCGCGCTCGAGGTTCAGCGCCATACCATAGGTATCGCCGGGGAACTCGATCATCTCGCCCTGCATGACATCGCCAAGGCCGTGCACGCGGGCGATGCCGTCGGTCAGGCTGACCACGGTGCCTTCGTTGGAGGCCTCGGTTCCGACATCGAATTTCTCGATGCGCTGTTTGATCAGATCACTGATCTCGGAGGGATTCAGTTGCATGTTCATTTCCTCTTAGCGACTCAAATTGGCAGCCAGGCGATCGAGCTGACCCCGGACGGAGCCGTCGATGACCAGGTCGCCCGCGCGAATAACGGCCCCTCCAAGCAGAGAGCTGTCGACCGAGAAGGTGAGATCGACTTCCCGGCCCAGACGCTCGGCCAGGGCGGTGGAGATCTCCTTTTCCTGCGCCTGCGTCAGCTTGCGAAAGGCGATGACCTCGGCCTCGACGGTCCGTTCGGATTCCGCCTTGAGTTCGGCGAACGCCTTGTACACCGCCGGCAGGGCCGGCAGACGGCCGTTCTCGCCCAGCAGGCGCACCAGATTGGCAACGCCGTCGCTGATCTTGCCTTCGGCGACGTCCAGCACCAGCTGGCTGCGCCGTTCCCGCGGCAGGCGCGGGTTGGAGAGGAGTTCGTGCATCTGCGGGTCGCTGACGATCATCGCCAGCAACTCGAGCTGCTCGGCCCAGCCGTCGAGGTCTTTCGCCTCGCGGGCCCGCTCGAATGCCGCGCGGGCGTAGGGTCGGGCGACCGAAATCAGGTCTGACATAGCCTCTCCTTACAGCTTGGCTGCGAGCTTCTTGAGAAGGTCACCGTGGGCCTTGGCGTCAATCTCCTTGGCCAGGATCTGCTCGGCACCGGTAACGGCCAGGCTTGCCACCTGCTTGCGCAGTTCCTCTCGGGCCTTGTTCAGTTCCTGCTCGACCTCGGCCTGTGCCGCCTGCTTGATGCGTTCGCCTTCGTCGCGGGCGGTCGTGCGGGCCTCTTCGACGAGTTCGTTGGCCCGCTTCTGCGCGGAACCGACGATCTCGTTGGCCTGCTGCTTGGCGTCCTTGATGACCTCGGTCGCACGCTCCTGGGCCAGCTGCTGTTCCTTCTCTCCGCGTTCGGCCGCCGCGAGACCGTCGGCGATCTTCTTGCGCCGGGTCTCCAGGGCCTGGGTCAGCGGCGGCCAGACGAAACGCATGGTGAACCATACGAAAACGCTGAAGGCCAAGAGCTGACCGATTATGGTGAGATTGATATTCATCCTGCTACCTCAGGTTGACGAGTGGTGAGGGATCCTCGTAACTCGACCAGCCCTTAGCCGCCCAGAACGAACAGGACGTACAGACCGATACCCACGGAGATCATCGGCACGGCGTCGGTCAGACCCACAACGATGAAGAAGTTGGTGCGCAGCATCGGGATGAGTTCCGGCTGACGGGCGGCGCCTTCGAGGAAGCGACCCCCCAGGGTGGCGACACCGATCGCGGCGCCGATAGCGGCCATACCCATCATCAGAGCGGCGGCGATAATTACCAGAGCGTTAGCCATTTCCATCGTAGTATCTCCAGTGAAGTTGAGACGGTCAGTTGAAGGTTGAAGGGGTGATCAGTGTTCGGCGTGTGCCATGTCCAGATAGACGATGGTCAGCACCATGAAGATGAAGGCCTGCAGCGGCACCACCAGGATGTGGAAGATGGCCCAGCCCACGTGCAGCACGCCACCGGCAAGACCCATGACCAAGCCGGCCGAGTACATGATGCCGATCAGGATGAAGATCATCTCGGCGGCGTACAGGTTGCCGAACAGTCGCAGGGCGAGCGAGGCCGGCTTGGCGATCAGGTCCACCACCTCGAGGATGAAGTTCGCGACCCAGGTCAGCGGCTTCAGCGGCACGATGGAGGTCTGGAACGGTGCGCCGGTCAGTTCCTTGACGAAGCCGCCCGGGCCCTTGATCTTCAGCGAGTAGTAGATGATCAGGGTGAACACGCCCAGTGCCAGACCAATGGTGACGTTGATGTCGGTGGTCGGCACGATCTTGAAGTACGGGATGCCC
>PWQG01000015.1 GCA_003556835.1 Gammaproteobacteria bacterium | reverse complement strand
CACTGAACCGGGTAAATCCGGCAGGAGGTTCGGTACTTTACCTGATGGAGCCGGGGGCTGGCACGGCTTACCATGATTATCCTAAGGCGCGCAATATGCGGGTCGCAATCATGAAGCGGAGTTGGAGCCCATATCGTGCAACAGAAGGTGACAGAGCCGAGGCTGAAGACGGCCGGGTTTGCGGCCAAGGAATCCAACGGAACGGCGGTGTCGCGTGTGGCCATGATCGCCCCTGGGCTTGATATCCTTGGAGGGCAGGGAGTGCAAGCTCAGGCGTTGAAAAATGGCCTGGAGAACGAAGGGATCCAGGTCAATTTCATAGCGATAAATCCGCGATTCCCTACCTGGCTTTCCTGGCTTCGTCGCATACGGTTTGCGCGCACGCTCCTCAATCAGCTTCTGTATGTCGGTGCGCTTTCCAGGCTGCGGAACGCTGATGTACTACACCTTTTCTCCGCGTCCTACTGGTCGTTCCAGCTGGCACAGGTGCCTGCCATTTTTGCCGCTCGCTGCCTTGGTGTTCCAGTGATACTGAATTATCACAGCGGGGAGGCCGATGATCATCTGAGCCGATGGGGATCCAGTCTGCATTATTGGCTGAGCCGGGTGGATCTGATTGTTGTGCCATCCGAGTATCTTCAGCAGGTGTTTATGCGCCATGGATATGAGGCAACCGTAATTCCCAATGTGATCGATCTGAAGTCGTTTCCTTTTCGGCGTCGGACCACCTTCAGACCACGGCTGATTTCTACGAGAAACCTTGAAACGCTGTATCGGATCGAACACACCCTCGAGGCGTTTGCTCGCATTCAGGCCATGTACCCGGATGCCACACTCGTGGTTGCTGGCTACGGCACACAAGAGAAGAAGCTCCGCCGATGGGTGCAGCAGCATCAACTATCGGGTGTGAACTTTGTGGGACGTGTGGAGCCCGAAGATATGCCAGCACTGCTGGACGAGGCTGACATCTTTCTGAACTCTTCGGCCATAGACAACCAGCCGGTGTCGATCCTGGAAGCATTCGCCATGGGGCTGCCCGTGGTCTCCACACCAACTGGCGACATTCCGTATCTGGTACGTCTCCATGAAACCGGTCTACTTGTTCCCCATGATGACCCGGACGCGATGGCGCAGGCGGTTCACTGGATCCTGGAAAACCCAAGCACCGCAAGCGCTTTGGTAGATGCGGCTTTTCGATCATTGTCGCGATTCACCTGGCCGAATGTACGGCAAGCCTGGATCAGACTCTATGCCGTGGAGGTGTCGTGAGGATACAACGTGTACTGTCCATGAGTCGGGAAGAACTGTTGTTTCGCAGCCGGCAGAAGTGGGCCATCACCCTGGAGCGTTTTACTCAAGGTGCCATGACGCCTGCACCGGGGGAGTCGGGTGTTGCGGACAGCGAACGGTTGCAAGAATTCCGCAGGCTCGCGCCCTCCCGGTTTTTTGCTGGCGCATCCGATTCCAGGATTCCCGAACTCTTGTTGTGTCGTAATCCGCACGAGCGTCAGCAGTGCCTGGATTGCGCCGAAGCCATCTGCAAGGGCGAGTTTCCCATACTCGGTTACGGCATGCTGGCGTTTGGTCCGGTAGGCGGTGACGCACCCGACTGGCACCTGGATCCGATAAGTGGGAGGCAGAGTCCGCGTATCCACTGGAGCCGAGTTGATCCACTGGATGTTTCCCGGGTCGGTGACAGCAAAGTAACCTGGGAGATCGGGCGCCACCAATGGTTGCTGGATCTCGGTCAGGCTTATCAGTATACGGGGGACGAGCGCTATGCCAGTCGGGCTTTCGAATTGCTTGAAAGCTGGATGGAGGAGAATCCGGAGGGTATCGGTATCCACTGGAACAGTTCCCTCGAGATTGCCTATCGGTTGATTTCCTGGTGCTGGGCATTGATGTTGTTTCTTCGATCGCAGGCCCTGACACCGGCGCTGTTCGTCAAACTGGAGCGCTGGATCTATCGCCAGGCTCTGCATGTTGAGCGGTACCTGTCGCGATACTTCTCCCCCAATACCCATCTTACCGGCGAGGCGCTGGGCCTGTTTTATATCGCTACCCTGTTTCCGGACATGAAGGGAGCCGCCGGGTGGCGCTCAGAAGGGCAATCCATTCTCGAGCAGCAACTACAACGACAGGTGTTCAAGGACGGCGTGTATTTCGAACAGTCGACCTGCTATCAGGCGTATACGGTAGAAATCTATCTGCACTTCCTGATTCTGGCGGAGCGGAACAGCATCGAGGTACCCGCATGGGTTTCCGAACGTTTGCAGGCCATGGTCGATTTCCTGGGTGATATACGTCAGCCTGACGGGACTGTTCCGGCCATCGGTGATGCTGATGGCGGCCGCTTGCTGCCACTGCTGCGGCGGGTGCCGGGTGATTGCCAGGGCCTGTTCTCTGTGGCAGCCGCCTGGTTCACGAGGGATGACTATGCCTGGCTGGCCGGCGCGCCTACTCCGGAAGCGTTGCGCTTGCTGGGACGTTCACGCAGATACCTCTTTCTCTCGCTGCGTCAGTTCACGCCAATCAATCACAGACTGGCCGTATATCCTGATGGTGGTTATGCCATAGTGCGAAATCACTGGCGCAGAAACGCCAACCATCTGATCTTCGATGTCGGTCCCCTGGGCTGCCCTGACAGTGGCGCACACGGACATGCCGACCTGTTGAGCATCCAGTGCAGCGCTTTCGGTGAACCCTGTCTGGTGGATTCCGGTACAGGCTGTTATACAAACGATCCGGCGACGAGGGATCATTTTCGCAGTTCCCACGCCCACAATACGGCGACCGTGGACAACCGTTCCCAGGTAGAACCCGCCGGAGCGTTTTCCTGGAAAGGACACAGGCCAGCGGCCGCGTTAACGCGCCACCGTGTGGAGCGCGACACGGTGCTTCTGGAAGGTGTTCACCATGCGTGGATGAATTCCTCCGATCCGGTCGAACACCGGCGTCGCGTGCTGTTCATACGCAATGAATACTGGGTGGTTGTTGATGATTTTCACGGTGCGGCGTCCCATGAGCTCGCCATCCGCTATCAGTTCGCCAAGCTGCCGGTATCACTTGGTAATGACCACTGGGTCCGGGCCCGGTGTCGAAATGGTGCCGGGTTTTCACTTCGCACTCTCTCCGCGGCGCCGATTGTCCAGCGCTTACTCTGTGGTGATCGAGATCCCATGCAGGGATGGATTTCTCCGGATTACGGGCAGTGTGTGCCAGCTCCGATCCTGATCAGCTCGGTTGAAGCCCGCTTACCACTGCGCATCGTCAGTCTTCTGTATCCGCAGCGGGATTGTGAACAGCCGGTGCCCACAGTCTTTCTTTCCGGGGGGCACGATGTCAGTCAGCTTCTGGTGGAAGGAGAGCAAGAAGACCGGATAGCGATCACGGCCACGGACATGGTATTGCAGATGGAGGTGGCCCCATGTGTGGAATAGTCGGGCTGCTGTCATTCGATTCCCGCGACAGCGTCGATCAGCAACGTCTGGTGGCGATGCGCGATACGCTGTACCACAGAGGCCCTGACGGAGCGGGGTTGATGACGGCTGGGCGCATCGGTCTGGCTCATCGACGACTGTCGATCATCGATCTGGTTGGTGGACACCAGCCCATGGCGAGTAATGGTGCCTGGGTGGTTAGCAATGGTGAGATCTACAACTTCCGCGCGCTTCGTTCGCAACTGGAAAGTATGGGCTATGTGTTCACGACACAGTCGGACACCGAGGTCATTCTTGGTGCCTGGGAGATGTTCGGTGAAAACTGCGTGGACCATCTTGATGGCATGTTTGCCTTTGCCATCTGGGATACAAGCCTTGAGAAACTGTTCCTGGCCCGTGACCGCCTGGGTATAAAACCGCTGTACTACAGCATCGGTGAAAACGAGTTCTCCTTCGCTTCGGAGATCAAGGCGCTACTCTGCCAGCCCACTAGCGCCCATGCATTCAGCCACAAGGCTTTGCCCGAGTACCTTGCCAACCGGTATGTGGCGGGTGCTGACACATTTTTCGATGGAATCCGCAAGCTATTACCCGGGCACAGCCTTTCCTGGTCAAAGGAGGACGGGTTTCGGGAGCGGCGATACTGGCAACCACCTGTCATCCCGAAAGACAGGGAAGAAGCAAGTCGCAGCGATTACACGGCACAGGTTGCCGAGGGGCTGGAGGCAGCGGTCCGCAGTCATCTGGTCAGTGATGTGCCGGTGGGCCTGTTTCTCTCCGGTGGTCTCGACTCCAGTGCCTTGGCCGCCATCATGGCGCCGATGGTGGACGGGCCCATACAGACCTTTTCGGTCGGATTCAGCGAAACGGCTGCCAACGAGCTGCATTACGCCCGGCTGATGGCCGAGGCCATAGGAGCCGAGCACCGGGAGATCACGGTAACGCCCGACGAGTTCTTTGCAGCTCTCCCAGGGCTTATCTGGCAGGAAGATGAACCCATCGCATTCACCTCCAGCATACCGCTACAAAAACTCTCCAGGCTGGCTGCAAAGCATGTGAAGGTGGTTCTGACCGGCGAGGGAGCGGACGAGCTTTTCATCGGTTATGACTACCGGTACCGGGTGACGGCGATGAACCGGAAACTGGGAGGGTATTACGAAACCGCAATTCCGGGTTCGTTGCGAAAGCGTATTTGCACTGCGCTGCAGGCACTGCCACCGTCGCTTTCCCGCTATGCCGAGCGCACGTTCCTGACTCAGGGGACGGCGCCTCGCGACATTTTTTTCGAGAACTTCTCGGTGTTCAGGGGACCTCATCGGCAGCGACTGCTTCAGGACCCTGCGGATCGGATGCTTGATCCTCATGCGACGGGCCTCGAGCACTACCTGGCAGCAGGAGAGGACGCATTGCAGAGTATGAGTCATGCCGATCTGCAGACCTATCTGGTGGAGCTGCTGATGAAGCAGGACCAGATGAGCATGTCGGCCTCCATCGAAAGCCGGGTACCGTTCCTGGACCATCACCTGGTCGAGCTGGTGAGCCGGATTCCGTCGCGGTTCAAGATGCGTGGGTGGCAGACCAAGGCACTGCTGCGCGATGCGGTCCGGGATCGGATTCCGAGTTCGATACTCGGACGAAAGAAAATGGGATTCCCGGTCCCTATAAGTGAATGGCTGCGAGGAGATTTCTGGCCGATTGTCGAGGAGTTTGTACTGAGCCAGCGCAGTATCGAGCGTGGTCATTTCCGGCCAAAGGCTGTGCGCGAGCTGGCGATGGAGCACAAATCAGGCAGGAAGGATCACGGGGAACGACTCTGGCTACTCATCAATCTGGAAATGTGGCGCCGTATATTTACGGATGGGGTGGATCCAGCGCGGATCTATGTTGATACGCATTGCGAGATCAAGTCCGATCCTAAACCCGTCGAGACGCTGGGTACACCGTCGATGGGAGTGATCCAATGAATAGGGTGAAGCAGGAAGAAACGGTCGACCGACCAGGCACACAAGCTCTGCGGATACTGTGGGTCAAAGTGGGGGGCTTGTGGCCGGCACATTCGGGTGGTCGCTTGCGCAGCTTCCATGTGATCAAGGAGCTTTCCAGGCGACATCATGTATCAGTCATCACCACACATTCCCCAGGCGAGTCCGAGGAAGCGCTATCCGCGCAACTGCCCGATTGTCGCCAGGTCCGCTCGCTGCCATATCATGCAGCAAAGCGTGATAGTTGGCGCTTTATTATAAGCCTCATGGTTTCATGGCTTGGCCGCTTGCCAGTCGATCTGTATCGGCATCGCATCAAGGTGCTGCGAGATGAGGTTGGCTGCATGCTTGAAGAGAAAAATTTTGATCTGTGCGTGGTCGATTTTCTGACCGCCGTACCCAACCTGCCCTCCAGTATGGATATACCGGTCATCCACTTCTCGCACAATGTTGAGTACATGATATGGAAGCGACTGTACGACAACGAGCGATCTGTCCTCAAGCGCGCGGCACTGGCTTTGGAATGGCGCAAGATGCGCTGGTACGAGGAAGCGGCTTGTCGACGCTTTGACATGACGGTCACGGTGTCCAGAGACGATCGTGTACGGCTGCAGCAGTCGGGTTCCGTGGCGCGGCTTCGGGACATACCAACAGGCGTTGATACCGACTACTTCTGTCCGACCCCTGATGCCCGGCAGAACCCGCTGGAACTGGTCTTCTGCGGGTCGATGGACTGGCACCCAAATGAGGATGCCATGCGGTATTTCATCGACGCCATACTTCCCCTGATTCGGCTGGAAAACCCAAATGTCTCACTGACCATCGTGGGTCGGAATCCGCCGGCATGGCTGAAGTCCCTTTCCGGAAGCGACGGTGTCACGGTATCCGGCACCGTTGACGATGTCAGGCCGTGGATTGCAGGCGCCGCCGTGTACCTGGTTCCGCTTCGGATCGGTGGGGGTACACGACTGAAAATCTACGAGGCGCTGGCCATGGGAAAAGCGGTGGTTTCCACAACCATTGGCGCCGAAGGCTTGCCGCTGAAAGAGGGCGTCCACATCCTTCGAGCTGATACTCCTTCCGCCTTCGCGTACCAGGTTCTCACGCTTCTGGAAAGACCCGGACTGCGTGAGCAGATGGGACGCGAGGGCAGGGATCTGATGGTTAATCACTACAGCTGGTCACGTGTCGGGGACAGTTTCGAAACGCTCTGTCGGGAGGCGGTTGACTCGTCGTTAAAACATTCAAAAACCAAGATCGGTAGCCTGGTTCAGGAAACCGATCTCAGCAAGGAAAACCTTTCATGAAGAAGATCAGTATTTTTGGACTTGGCTACGTAGGTTGTGTCAGTGCAGCCTGTTTTGCGGATGCAGGACATACCGTTATCGGTATAGACCCGAATCAGGAAAAAGTACGTATGGTGAATTCGGGTTGGTCGCCGATTGTCGAGCCCGGCCTTAACACACTGCTTGCGGAGGTGGTGGAACGTGGAAACCTGTCCGCCACCGGGTCCTGTGAGGAAGCGGTGCAAGCGTCGGATGTCGCTTTCATCTGTGTGGGTACGCCGGGGAACGAACACGGCCAGCTGCAGCTCGATGCCCTCAGGCAAGTGAGCCGTCAGATCGGTGAGGTGCTTAAGCGCGATCCGAAACCCTACACGGTTGTGGTCAGAAGCACCGTATTGCCCGGAACAACCGAGCGTGACATCCGTAGCGTACTCCTTGATGCGGCCGGCGATGTAGCTGGCGCGCTGGTTCGCGTGGCAGTGAATCCGGAGTTCATTCGGGAAGGCAGTGCGTTGAAGGACTTCGCCAATCCACCGTATACGCTGATCGGAAGCGAGGATCGGGACACCATTGCGCTGTTGCAGGCCCTGTACTCGAGTGTTTCAGCGCCCGATGTGGTAACTGGCATAAAGACAGCGGAAGCGATCAAGTATGTCTCCAATACCTACCATGCGCTGAAGATATGCTTTGCCAACGAAGTGGGGGATGTCTGCTCCGCGCTGGGCGTGGATTCCCAGGAAGTGATGCACATCTTCCGCATGGATACCAAGCTGAATATATCCGGCGCCTACCTGCAGCCGGGCTTCGCCTTTGGCGGATCCTGCCTGCCCAAGGACGTGCGGGCATTCCGCTACGCAGCGAGCCACTTGGATGTGCCGACACCGCTGCTCGACGCGATCGTGCCGTCCAACGAATGGCAGATCCAGCGCGCCATAGACATGATTGTTGCACAAGGGAAAAAGCATGTTGGAGTGGTTGGGCTTTCATTCAAGTCCGGTACTGACGACCTTCGCGAAAGCCCGATGGTGCGAGTGGTGGAAGCGCTGATCGGCAAGGGATTTTCGCTGCGGGTACTGGACAACAATGTTTCCATCGCGAGCCTGATGGGGGCGAACCGACAGTACATCAACGAAGAGATTCCACATATAGCCTCATTGATGTGTGAAAGCCGGGATGAATTCCTTGCGCATTCCGAACTTGTGGTGCTCGGAAATTACAACGATGAATCTGTGTGGGTGGCCGAACGCCTAGGCGCTGACCAGCAGCTTGTCGACCTGTCTCGTATCTGGATGGGCGGTGCACAGGTGCGGGGAAGCGGGTCCCGGGTGGCGGCATGACAGACAACGTGCATGCCAAAATTCTGCGATGGCCCCTGGCTCTGGTGCTTCTTGGCTTGCTGGCTGCCGACATGGCCGGATATATCCCGGGGCGCTCCGAGAACGCTTCTGCCACTTCCGGTCGAGAATACAGTGAAGTTCCATGCCAGACTCTGTCGGAGACATGACGTGAACCCCATGGTCGTATATGAGGAAGAATCAAGCACCGGTTCTTGCGGAATCCGAACGCCGGGAGCGCAGCGATGATCATTGCCGCGTTCGTGTTCTGGGGAAGTCTCATTTTCCTGCTGTACATCTACTTCCTCTATCCCCTGTTTCTGCTTGCTGTAGCACATCTGTTGCGTTCCCGCGCAGTGAAACCGATTCTGCCGGAAGAGGCGGTGCTTCCGTCGATAAGCGTACTGGTTATTGCCCGCAACGAGGCAGACCGTATCGGCGCGAAGGTGGAAAACCTGTTGGCGCTCGACTATCCGGCCGATCTGATGGAGCTAGTCATCGCTTCGGATGGGTCGACGGATGAGACCGGTAGTGAAGTGGCGGAACATGGGGGGCGCCATGTCAACTGTATAAAGTTCAGGAGCCCTCGTGGCAAGCCGGCTGTTTTGAATGATGTGGTACCCAATCTTCGTGGTGACATTGTAGTTCTTATGGATGCAAGGCAGCGAGTGGGTGCCGACGTCATAAAGCAGTTGGTGGGACATTTTAAAGCTCCCGAGGTAGGAGCGGTCAGCGGTGAGCTGATCATTGAGACACATGGTGCTGAAGGTTCGCTGACTGTGCAGGGAATGGGTGCCTACTGGCACCTGGAAAAGCTGATACGGAAAAAAGAGGCGGTTATTGACTCTTCTATTGGTGTTACGGGTGCCCTGTATGCCATACGCAGGGAACTGTATCAGCCCATTCCGGAAGATACGCTGTTGGACGATGTTCTGATTCCAATGAACGTGGTCAGGCAAGGATTTCGGGTTCTCTTTGCGCCACAAGCCCAGGCTTTTGACTCTGCGAGCAGGCTCGCAGGGGACGAATACCGACGCAAGGTCCGGACCATCGCAGGGAACTTCCAGCTGTTCCGGGATCATCCCTGGCTGTTGAATCCATTTTCAAATCGCCTCTGGCTCCAGACGATATCGCACAAACTTGCCCGCCTACTGGGTCCGCCCGCTCTGCTGGCGATTGTCGTGAGCAACCTGCTGATGCTTGGCCATCCGCTTTACCAGTTGCTGTTGGTGGCTCAGCTGTTTTTCTACGGCGCGGCCCTGGCAGGCCATGCTGGTTTTCGGTGGAAGAAAGCGGCCTGGCTGACTTCAATTCCATTCATGTTCTGCCTGCTCAACTGGACCACGGTGGCAGGGTTCATACGTTTTGTCCGGCGAAGCCAGCCGGTTACCTGGCAACAGGCCCATTAATGACACGGCAGTATCAGGAGTACGTCATGACATATCTGGTCACGGGTGGAGCCGGTTTTATCGGCTCCCATATAGCATCACATCTCTGTTCAAAGGGTGCGAAAGTCACCATCCTGGATAATTTTTCGACCGGGAAGCTCGATAATCTGGAAGGACTGCGGGTGCGTTTGGTCGATGGCGACATACGCGATCCGGCCGCGGTCGCCGAAGCAACAAAAGGAGTCGACACGGTATTCCACCAAGCGGCACTTTGCTCGGTATCCCGCTCCATGAAAGAGCCAGCGCCGACGCACGACAACAATGTCACCGGCACGCTCACGATGCTGGAGGGATGTCGCAAGGCGAGTGTTCGTAGATTCGTCATGGCCTCATCGTCTTCCGTATACGGAGACTCGCGAACGTCTCCCAAGCACGAACGACTGCAACCGCATCCTCTGTCCCCATATGCAGCCTCCAAGCTGATGGGTGAGCTGTATTGCCAACTTTACTGGAAAGCCTACGGGCTGGAAACAGTGGCCTTGCGCTATTTCAATGTATTCGGACCACGTCAGGATCCGGAGTCTGAATATGCCGCTGTGATTCCCCGTTTCATACAGGCCACGCTGAACGGCCATCGTCCGCAGATCTATGGCGACGGGTCACAGACCCGTGATTTCACGTTTGTTCGGGATGTGGTCAGCGCCAATATGGCGGCCGCGGAGAGCAGCAGGGCTGCCGGGCAGGTGATGAATGTTGCCTGTGGTGAACGATGGAGTCTGCTTGAATTACTGGACAGGCTGCAACTCATTCTGGACAACAGGCTGGAACCGGAATTCCAGTCGCGCCGCGCGGGTGATGTATTGCATTCGAGGGCTGATATCAGCAAGGCGAGAAGAATGATCGGATTTAATCCGCAGACCCCCTTTGAGGAGGGTCTCGGAATAACGGCTGAGTGGTATGCGCGACAGGTTTTCGATGAACAGCCGGGCATGTTGCGCCCGGCTCCCCATCAGAGTCCCCTGTCAATGAACGGGCATCGTTAGCCTGTGGTCCTCTGAGCTGACGATATGGCCTGATGCATCCCGGTTGAATACCCGGAAATGGTAGGTCTGACCGGGCGTCAGCCCACTCAGCGTTGCACTGTGCGTGGTGCTCAGTGCGGTAACATGCCAGGTGTCGGAAGCATACTCGATGGTGCTACCGAACTGCAGCAGGCTTTCCGATGGCAGGTCTGTGACCCAGTCCACTCGTGCGCTTGTGTCTCCGGTGGCAGTAGCCTGTATGTCCGAGATCCGTGGCGCCTGATCCGAGCTGAGCGTGACTCCTTCCACGGAACTGTCCAGGGAGTACAGGACGGTGCTGACCTGCAGCGGATACTTCATCGAAGCCTGGCGGTGACTATGGAAAGGCACCCCGTTTTTGGTGTATTCGACATCACCGTCTGTCAGACTGATGGTGAAGCTGTCTCCCCGCTGGAAGGTGGTTTCGGCCTGATAGCGGCCATTCACGCGTACTTCGGCATTACCGGCCTGAAGACGCAGACCGGCATCAATTGCACTCACAGATCCGGCTTCTTGCTCGTCGCTCAGCCCGATCACCAGTAGTTTTTCAGTGTCAGTGGCTGTGAAGGTCAATTGACCGTTCCCTTCCAGTAACTGTTGCAGCGAAAGCGCGCTGGCATCAGAGCAACCATCACAGCCACCCTGTTTTGTCAGCCGGTTGACGCTGACAGAAACCTGGCTAGTTTCCGTCCACAAGACGGCATTGGCCGCTACTTCTCCGGTGGCAACCACGTTCAGTCTTACATCCTCAGGCTCCGCGGGCGATTCCGGGTCCCGGCTAGCGTCACCCAGTGATCCATCAAGGCGGGCATCAGCAATCGTACTACCCGCGTCGTACAGGAGAGCTTCAGCCTGCATCGGGTATACCAGCGCTGCAGCGCTGGTATGGAAAACGCTGCCGTTTCTGAGGTAGTGCACTGCTCCATTCTCTACCCGGACGCTGAATCGGTCTCCAGCATTGAATGCGGTGTCGGTCCGATAGACCCCGCGT
>PWQG01000120.1 GCA_003556835.1 Gammaproteobacteria bacterium | reverse complement strand
GGGCGTGGGGAAGACCATACCTATGGCCTGGACGACGAGCAGCTCCAGGAAACACCCCCACGGGCGTGGGGAAGACGCGGAGAACGAGCCTGGCAACCATGATCTGACGGAAACACCCCCACGGGCGTGGGGAAGACACCAGTATCTTGTTAAAGAACGAAGGCTTCAATACCAGATACGGTAGATATCAGGTTTGCAGGGTTTCAAGGACTAGCTCCAGGCCGCTGAGCGTGACAAACGTCTTGCGCGTGGGTCCGATAGTACGAATCTCGTAACCAGGCGGATGGGGCAATGAACGGAATAGCATCACCCCGGACTCAGCTGGGCATTGTGCCATCAAGTAATCGATGACGGTTTTCGCTACGGAGTCCTTGATCCCCGAAACAAAGACATTCGGACGTGGCTCGACAAACCAGAGCTTCATCCTCCCTCGCACAGCGGGCGGCAAGTCATTGGCGACGACGACGAGCATTTGGCTCTCCTATCAGCTCAGTGATGTCCGACTGCACTTTTGACAGCAGGTCCATAGCTATCACTCGACGCCTGAACTCGGAGGACACCTGATGCTTGTCGTATCGGCCAGCCATCTCTTTGGTCATGGCAAAGGCAAAGTCGATACTGAGATATTCTTTGTAGAGATCGGCCAGGTCGTAGACCATCGGAAGCGGACTGCCAGAGTGGATAAATCCGATATGCGGAGAGTACCCCATGCTGTGTAATGCAGAGCACAGAATCCCGTAGAGAGCGGCATTGGAGGCGGTCATGATACGGTTGACTGTATCGCTCAGCTCAAACTTGCCAGGAGTAAACTGCCGTCCTTTCCACCCCACCTGATAGTGCTCGGCTTTTTCACGATACAAAGCCCTGACTCGATGCCCTTCCATGCCCATCATGACCTTCAAGCTCTTGCCCTTCAGATCAGCATCCGGGAATCGCTGCTGAAACATGGCTCGCGCGACGTCAAGCGCCTTATCCTTGTCGGAAGCCAAAAGGATCTGACGCTTGAGATTGCGGGTGTCGGCTGTGGTAACGAAGCCGGCCGCGTAGAAAAGCAGGCTATCCTCGCCCACCCAGCTGATCGAACAGTTGGCGGCGGTGGCCGTCTTGATTGCATCGTGTGTCACCGTCGTGCCAGGTCCAAGCAACAAGGTATTCAGGGTAGCAACCGGCAATGGGATAACCTGACCTTCGGAATCGATCCATTTGACGCTGCTGTCATCGACTTCCAGCCGACCCCTTTCCAGGTAGACAAAGGGGTACTTATCCTTGACCTGAGGCAGCGACTCCCGGGTTACCCTGACGAAAAGCCTTTCCCCGTTGGCCATGTCAGACCTGCCAATCCTGAACGGTCACCCGACGATCCCGGTAGCGCTTGTCGGTACCGAACTGCAGGGGCACGTCGTTCAGCGTCAGAGCCTCCCCTTCATGCTCTCCCTCCAGCACCCGGAAGCTGTGGGTGCGATGCTTGCTCCTTGCCAGATCTCGGGCAAGCTCGAACGCTTCTTCTGCCCCGGGAAACTGCCCCTGGAAGATGAACTCGGTGGGCACGCAGTGCTTCCGGCCCAGGTACAGGTCCCAGGTCGGCGCCACCAATGCGTGGCTGATCTCCTCGGCCAGGTCGTCAGGCACCTGAAGGGCCACCGCGAACGCCATGTCCTGCAGCGCGTAGCGGTAGGTCATCTTGGTGCCGGCCCCCACGGCCTTCTTGCCCTCGGCGGTCTTTGGCACCATCAGGCTCTCCCAGGGGTCCTCGGTGTCATAACCACTGCCGACCATATGGAAGTCTCTAAGCAACG
Organism: Gammaproteobacteria bacterium; assembly: GCA_003556835.1. Lineage (GTDB taxonomy): Bacteria > Pseudomonadota > Gammaproteobacteria > Pseudomonadales > Pseudohongiellaceae > PWQG01. Next base: position 1,104 of record PWQG01000120.1, on the reverse strand, counting down.
GCGGCCTGGGCTGGGGATTGCCGTTCCGATCGGTTGGGACATAGGCCTCGACGATCATCTCCCCGGCAGACAGCCTGGCCAGCAGCTCACGCTGCTCGCCGCCGGCGCCCAAAGCACAGCAGATCAAGCCCAGCACCCCGGAGCGGGTCGGGAAGTCCAGGGTATCGCGACGACCGAAGCGAGAGTCATGCCCCCAGGCCTGGAGCGGTGCCTCCAGCCACAGCAACAGATACGGATCACTCATGGTCATCTCAGGCCGCCTGGTCGGCGAGGCTGTCCACGTGGCCCTGCAGGGCGGCGCTCAGGTCGTCCAGGCTAAAGGTCTCGTCGTCCCCCCAGCGGTAGTCGCCCTGCTTGCCGAACAGCGAGCCCACCATCTTTTCCTTCTTGTCGAGGTAGTCATCGAGAGCCTCCTTGCTCGGCGCCAGATAGCCGTCGCCCTTGGCCTTGACCGGTGCCTCGAAGGGGATCTGCAGGCGTTGACCACTGCGAACCAGCACCCGGGCATAGTCCAAGGGGCTCGCGCCGGACATGGTGGCCTGGCGGGCGTCGGGGATGGCCACGAAGAGCGCCTTGGTGAAGGCATCGATCGCCGCCTTGAGCTGCTCCCCTTCCAGGCTCTGGGCCAGCTGCCCCAGGTCCAGGCTGATGTAGCGGTAGTAGGTCGCCGCATTGAATTCGAGGCTGCCCATGTGCGAGGAGCCGGGCTCACTGGCGTGGTCATCCAGGGCGGTGAAGAACTCCACCTCGTTGTTGACCTTGTGGGTCGAGATGGCGTGGGAGAAAGAACTCGCCGCCTCGACGTTCAGATCCGGCGCCTTCGCCACCATGCGCCCGAACAAGGCAATATCGAGGGCATCCAGAGCCGGATTCATCACCTTCTTGGCGATCTTGAACAGTTCCTTGTCCTTGATCTTGCCGGCGTCAAACTCCAGCTCGGCGGCATATTCCGCGAGGGCTTGGGACTCGCTGTCGCTGATGAACAGCAGGGTGTCATCCGACAGGCTGTCGGCCATCGCCTTGCCGCAAGCCTCGGCGGCTTCCTCGCTTGCGCCCTTCTCTCGGCAGGCCTCGGCCAGCAGTTCCGTGACCTTCTTGGTCCGG
>PWQG01000328.1 GCA_003556835.1 Gammaproteobacteria bacterium | reverse complement strand
TCAACAGCCAGGAAGAATGGCTATGCGAAGTCGACCACACCGGCGCTCGCTTCCTGAACCTCTCAAAGCACACCACCCACTCATTCCCAATCAACACCTTCCTAATCAACAACAACCTCCCCCACCCCGCCCAATAGCTCTTATCATTTCCCTGATCCTTGAACCTTGCACCTGCCTCAAACCCATTAACCCATTAGCCCATTAACCGTTCCCGTCTTCCTTCATCACCCCCTCAATCTCCACCACCTCCCACATCCGAAAAGCCAACCGAGCAGCCGGAATCGAAGGCGCCGGCCGATACCGACTGAGTCTCCTCTTAACCGACCGAGGCAAATAGTTACGAGCCGCCCGCTTCAAGAACGTCATTGGAGAATCAGGCCGAGAACCACGCTTGCCGGATTCATCCATTCGCGCCAGCACGCTCCTGATACTCTTCGACCCCCACACGCCAATGGCCGCAGTACTGGAAAGCTCATCGGTCAGGAACTCCCGGGCCTGTTCGGACTGAAGCTGATCGAGTAACTGATCCCCTTCCCTGGCGCTGCAGAAGGGAATGGGCGGACTGAGTTCCCGGGCCAGATCGATAAGCAGTTTCTTGTCCGTTCGCAATTCGTGCGGCAGTTTGCGAACCAGATTGACGACCCCATGGAACTGGTGTGGATTGGTGATGCTCACGTAACGGGCCTTGGTTTCGGCCTGGGCGGCACGGGCAACCGGAATGCGAAAATCGTGGAACAGCCGATAGCGCCAGGTCAGAAGATCCTCGTTTGGTCGTCGCGCCAGTTCGTCCGGCAAGGCGATTTCGGGCAAATCCAGGGCGGCCAGGTCCGGCAGATCCTTCGGATACAACAACCCCAGCCCGTTGCGTACCTGAAATTCATCATGCACCGGGCTCCAGCCGAAACCACCGAATGCCTCGTCGCCCAGCACCGCCCCGTCCACGCCTTGCTCTACCAGCCCCTGCCAGAACGAGAAACCATCGCGGTAGGCAGAAATATGGTCCGTCCGGGCTTCATTGGCGGCGACGAACCTCCGCGCTGCCTCATCAAAAGTTAGCGCGGTTGCGCCCACATCGGCATATTCATGGGTAAACCCTGCCCAGTCGGCCAATTCCTTCGCCGCCCTGGCCTCCGGGCGTGTGCTGAAGGGCCCTTCGCCCATACCCCAGGTAATGGTCCGGCAGTTTCGTTTGCCCTTGAGCAGACAGGCCAGAATTCGACTGTCGTAGCCGCCGGACAAGGGAAGGATCCACTTACCTGGCCAGTTGGCCACGATATCGACCGCTGATTTGGTTGCCTGTCGATACTCGACGCCCCAGTCACGCATTTCAGTAAGATCCGGCGCGAATTCCATCGCGGGTTCGTGCCTTGCAAGCGTCCATGCCGATCGATCCAACAAAAGTCGCGAATCCGGACCGAGCCGACGGGTACGACGATCCCACCCACCTTCCGGCCCGGACACCCCGTTGGCAACCAGCCACGAACGCGGTGACTCACTGGGCTGAAAATCCCCCATCAGCATTACCAGAGCACGTTCGGAACTGGCAGCCAGCAGTCTTTCCTCGTCAAAGTAATACCAGACAGACCGCGTGGCCATGGCGTCGGTGGCCAACTCGATAAGCTCTGAAGAGGTGCGCACCAGGGAAAAACTGCCTTCGGGAATCGGTGATCCCGGACTTGCCCAGTCGCCCCTCTGATCAATGGCCCCGAATGCGGCACTTTCTGCCTGCAAGGCCACCCCCCTGGAGTGAAACAACGAGGCCGCAATCAGTGTGTCACTGCCAGAACAGAAGACCTTTAGTCGACGGCCAAGCCCTGGAGGCCGCAAGCGGGACTCGACTCGCTCCATGCGTTTTACCAATGCCTCCACGCCACCCGGAATACCGGTCCGATAGCAGGCCAGCACGAACTGACTCATGGCAGCGACAAGGCTAGATTGCTCACCCGGGCGTAGACCTGACGGGAGTTGTTCAGGCGGTCATACCAGCCAGTCAATTCCAGACCCTGATTGCCGCTGTTTCACGCAGAAATCTGAGCACGCGAATCAAACTCCATTTCATTCTAGAAAGTGGGGGTTTGATCCACGTAACCCACAAGTGATAGCTCCGCCCTCTTAATGACTGGCCTTCCTTCATAACGGCGAGTGCAGTTCGAAGCTGTGCATCGGAACAACGCACATCCAAGGGACGCTCAACGACACTGGGCTCTTCGGTCTCCACTACGAATCGCTGATCTTCCGGAAGCATCATCGCCAATTCCTGCCAGACTTTATGATGCTGATGGACTGAAAGGCGCGCTAGATACGCCAGGTAATCCAACCATCTCTCATCTTCGGTACGATCTTGGGGCTTTAACTCAACAAACCTGGCCTGGAGAGCATACGGGCTCAGCCGGTCCAGACTTTGACAGCAGGCAATCAAATGCAACTCAGGAATGCGCAGAGAAGAGTTGACCGAGCGGTCCTGGGACGGGACTGAGATTGTCAAATCCAACCATGTATTGAAAAAACGTTTAATCAAATCAGCTGGGTGGCTGGCGTAGCCTAGCAACTTCACCTTGATATTGTGTGCTTCCGAAGCGGCCATGAGGCCATTCAAGTGCAGCACCGTTTTATTATGCGTTTCAAACCATTCCTCGGCAGTAAGAGCATCACCATTCTTTGCTTTATGGCGATACAAAGAAACTGATTGCTCAACCGGATCCCTAAGGAACACCATGAACTCAATACTCTGGAACCCGGCGGCCTTGAAGCAGGCCGAAAATTCACCAGCATTGGCTTTGTTGGCCAGCCCAGGTAGAAGTTGCTCACATGAAATCACAACCGTTTGGCACTTCTGTTTTCTTGCCTCGAGGAAATACCAGCTCGCAACTCGCCTGACCACAGGCCAGCTCTGCCTTGCGACTG
>PWQG01000448.1 GCA_003556835.1 Gammaproteobacteria bacterium | reverse complement strand
ATGACGAGCATCCTCGTATGTGCTGCTATCTGCTAGTTCGACCCGGGCTGCCGCCCCTGGCCCCACGGCTACATAAATGTCGTCGTATAACGGATTGACATCTTTCGCCCCTGAATTTTTCACCCAGCCCGGAACGTTCAACTGGTTTACACGCGGATAGCCTGCATCAGTGTTTATTGTCTGGACGCCGGAATGCTCCACGGTCAGAGGACCTTTCCCTTCACTCACGATATGAGTAAGACCGATCGGGGACCCCGGGAAATCATTAGGATCGCGCATAGTAAAACTCATACGCATCCAGTTGTTCCAATTAAACCACCCGCTTCCTATCCACCTATTAGTGAAGCTCGCTGCATTTCCGGCCCAGGACTGGTGCTTGTCGCTGCCTGTGTATGTAACTATGGAGACGTCAAATTTTCCGTCGTCATGTCGGTAACCGCTATCTTCCATAAGCCAAGCATATTTCCACGCGCTATCCGCCGGGAAGGTTTCAAGGTTCCTGCCGTCCGGCCAGCTAGAACCTGGGAAATAGGTGTTTGGGGCAAGGCGAACCCAATACGAAACGAAAATGTTGGTGTGGTATTCTGGTGTGGACAGTTGCAGTTGCCTGGCTGCCCCGCCGCCGGTCATAAGAGACCGATTACCACTTCGACCCAAGTCAAATGCTATTGGGTTGTGTGAGCTGGCGCTCCATTCTCCGATAATAGGACTGGACAGGGGGATCGTGTCACCCGGTTTTACGTCTTCAAAATCCTCAAAGAGGATGATCTGCGGTCCATCGTGGCCAAAGCCTGCTCCGGATATTTTTATAACCTCGTTTGGCCCAAAGTTTCCTTTAATCGATTGAATGCTGGGATTGGCGAAAAGTACCGGCGAAAATCCCAGGGCAGCGACCAAGAAAAAGGCTGTGCGTCTAAGCATGTGCATGGCGGGTTGATCTCCGAGGGTGTGGGATTCGGGAGTGTGTAGTCGCACTGGGCCATTCGGTCGTCAATCCCAGGGCATGATTGCGGTTTGGTCGATCCTCATGGCGATGCATGGAGTTGCGTTCTGTGAGCGGCAGATGTGGGGCCGACAGGATAAGCGCCTCAAGGCTAGCCATTGTGGTTGTCCCTTCGCCCGTGCTGCTGCTGACCGGACACGGGCTTGGGTGGGGTTATGAGTGCCTTCACGAGAGCGATCGCTCGCGCCCAAAGGTAGATGTAATGTAGAGCGCTTCGAGTGATCGTCCGTTTAATGGGGGTGGCGCCGCCTTTTCGGACCGCCAAGACAAAAGGCAAGAAAATCAATAGAGTTGCGTTCGCCAAAAAGAGCGGGCCACAGCCAGAGCATTCCGTGCGCCACCACGCAAAAGCAAGCAAAGGCAGGGCCAGATGTAGAATCAACCAGGGCCCGGCAAGCCACATGATTCGCTGCTTCAGGATCTGCGGCAGGCGCCCTGAACCTCCGTGCCACAATTCGCGGCGGAAGAATGCTTGGAGGGAATTGGGCGTCCCTTCATGGCAGGCGCTCAGGGCCGGTTCCTTGTAGATCTGAGCCCCGGCGCCTCTTCCGCGCACGCAAAGGTCGTAATCCTCGGCGCTCCGAAGCTCGGGGTCGAATCCGCCGAGTTCGTTGAAGAAGGACCGTGAGATCAACAAGTGCGCTGAGCCAACGTATCGAACGCCCTTGTTTCCCGTGGTACCGACCGGGCGGTCCGGGAACCATGCCTGAGCAATCCACGAGGCGTTTGGTGGCGCTGCGATGGAGCCGCCGATGATCTGCCTCTGGTTGGCAGCGAGCTGCGGAAGGATGCGCTGCATGGCCTGCACCCAGCCCTCCCGAAGGATCATATCTGCATCCAGAAACACCAGGATGTTGCCTTCGGCTTCCTGGGCTCCGCGGTTCCGCGCCCCACCGACGGTCAGCCCCCCTGCGTCTACCACCGTGGCACCGTTTTCCGTCGCGATCACAGGCGTGCGGTCGGTGGATCCGTTGTCTGCCACGATCAGTTCGTAAGTGAGCCCCGAGCCGAAAAGCTGCTTTTGGACTGAAGCAAGCAGACGAGGGAGATTCTCTTCCTCGTTCAGTACGGGGATGATGATGGACAGATCCATGGCATCGACACCGTGGTTTGGGACGGGCCACCATGATGTGGCGAGCGAGGGGAAATGGACAGAGCGTCCGGGAACTTGGGGGGGTGCCGATCCTGAGCAGGTTCCGGCGAAGCTCGTGCCGGCTAGGCTTTCCTCTAAGGGTATGGCAGGACGGCGCTCAAGAGCACGAAGGGTCAGGTAGGGTCTCAAGCGGGCCTGTGGCTGACCAACCGGGAGACCTCTGAAGCAGTGCAAGGATATGCTGGATGTTTCTCTACCCATGTTTTCTGGTGGCTCCGCTGTCTTGGGGCGAGATTAACCCCGAGACCGGTGGCTTTGCGTCCTCACCTCTCGGTGAGTTTGCCTTTATCAGTGGCTTTTCCGTCGTGTTCTGTTCCCGGCTTGGTCCTTCGCGTTCCTTAACTGAGTTGTCGGCAGACCATCTGCTAACTTGAGTCCTGCGCGGACCAGCGTGCCCGGCCGAGATTCGTGGAGTCCCTTCGCCCCTCCGACCGCCGCGGTGGGGAGCCAGGGATTCTCGCGCCTTCCATGACCTGAATCGACTCTGCTTTCGCCTCCATCGTGCCGGTCTGGGCCCCTTATGCTGCAAGAGTCCCAGCCAATATGATATACATCAACGGTTAGGAATGCAACGCACTCCTTCGGTACAGTAATATTAGACCGATGAGGATGAGTCCGATCGTTCCGGGTTCCGGCACCGTTGCGAGCGCGTATCTTATGCCGTCTACATAAAGCCCTTCCGCCGCTGAATTCCATATCCTGAACTCATCTATCCCTGTGTATCCGAGAAGGGCAAACACGGGATCTTGGCT
>PWQG01000406.1 GCA_003556835.1 Gammaproteobacteria bacterium | reverse complement strand
CCGGCGCCGTAGTAAAGGGTGGAACCCGCCGAGTCTCCCTTGACCCAGACTGCATTCATTACCCCATTCACATTGGCCAACAGGGTCTGTTGTGAAATCAGGGTCGGATGCACTCGCATCTCGATGCCTTTCTCCGTGATACGGCTGATGCCAAGGTGCTTGACCTTGTAGCCCAGTTCCTCGGCGTAGGCAATGTCTTCGGGAGTGATCTGACTGATCCCCTCGGTATAGACCCGATCAAACTGCAGCTCCACTCCAAAGGCATTTGCCGCAAGGATGGCGAGTTTATGCGCTGCATCGATGCCTTCCACATCAAAGGTCGGATCGGCCTCGGCATACCCCAGGCTTTGTGCTTCCTGAAGTACTTCCGGAAATTCGCGTTCGCGCTCGCCCATTTCGGTGAGGATGTAATTGCCGGTGCCGTTGATGATGCCGGCCAGCCACTGGATGGAATTGGCAGCCAGACCTTCACGCAATGCCTTGATGATCGGAATGCCGCCCGCAACTGCGCTTTCGTACGCCACCGTCACACCCTTTTGCCGCGCCGCCTCGAAAATCTCGTTGCCATGCAGGGCGATCAGGGCCTTGTTCGCGGTAACCACATGCTTGCCGTTCTCGATGGCACGCATCACCAGGTCAAGCGCCGGATCAAAACCTCCGATGAGCTCGATCAGAATATCGACCTCGGGATCGTCCGCCACGGCAAAAACATCATCGCTGAAGCGGATACCAGTCAGATCGAACTCATCGTCCTTACGGGTGCGTGTTGCGATATGCACCACTGTGAGCTCACGACCGAGCCGTCGACTGATCTCGTCCTTCTTCTGCTGCAGCAGACGCAATGTGCCACCACCCACTGTGCCCAGACCGCAGAGTCCGACCCGCAATTGTCCCTGTTCCGCCTTGTCGCTCAAAACACTACCTCACTCTCCGCCCGGCAGACCGTGTTCACGGTAACCGGGCGGTTTTTTGTTATGGATGAAACCGATTTTTTTATTGGCCGAGGGCCAGTGTCGCCAGACGATCGACATCAAGATAGCCGGGCACCAGGTTTCCATCCGGCAGGAAAATGGAAGGTGTACCACTGATACCTACGCGGGCACCAAGCTCAAAATGCTCCATCACTGGATTCTCACACTCGCGAATGGGCAGATTCTGTCCATTTTTCGCTTGTGTCATCGCCCGATGCTGGTCTTCCGCACACCAGACCGAAACCATTTTCTGATAGGCGTCGGATTGTCTGCCGCCGCGAGGAAAGGCCACATATCGTACTTCGATGCCGCGTGCCAGAATCTCGTCCATGTCATGATGCAGCTGGCGACAATAGGTACAGTCCACATCGGTGAACACTGTCACCGAGGCACGAACGTCATCCGGGGTGAAACGGATGGTTTGTTCCTCCGGGATATTGGCAATCAACTCCATGTTCTGCTGTTGGCGACGCTGCGAGCTGAGATTGACGAACCCATCGGTGCTGGTCTGCAGCATGTCGCCGGTGAGCAAATATTGCCCGGAAGGATCACTGAACAACACCTCCCCGGAACTGAGCACAACTTCCAGAATCCCGTCCAGTGGCGACTCGCGCACTTCGCTGACACTGAGCTGCCCCTGGGTGGCACCTCCGAGCGAGCGATCCAGCGATTGCTGTAAATCGCCATACTGGCCATCCGCCGCCGCTCCCGAGGACTGACCGGAGGACTGGGCAATGACCTGATAGCCGATGAATGCGCCCGGCAGGGCCAGCACCAACATCAATCCAATCACATTCTTCATGATCTGCTCCAAAGCAGTATTCAGCACAATACGGAACTGTAACAAAAAAAGGGGTAATGGACATTACCCCTTTTTTTGTGGCTTCGGCCACCATGCTTGGCAGCCGTGTCCGGGCGCCCTCCACGGGCGTCACGGTCAGCTTCAGGAAGCTGCCTTGTCCTGCTTCTTTGTATCCAGCTTCTCCGCGATTCGTGCAGAGCGGCCGGAACGCTCACGCAGATAGTACAGCTTGGCCTGACGCACGTCACCGCGGCGCTTGACCTTGATGCTGTCCACCAGCGGGCTGTACGTCTGGAAGGTACGCTCGACACCAATGCCGTGGGATACTTTGCGCACGGTGAAAGCCGAATGCAGGCCACGATTGCGGATGCCGATGACCACACCCTCGAACGCCTGCAGACGCTCCCGGTCACCCTCACGGATCTGTACCTGAACGACCACGGTGTCACCCGGGGAAAATTCCGGCAACTCCTTGCTCATCTGCGCCTTCTCAACCTGTTCGATCACTTTGCTCTTGCTCATTGCCGTACTCCCGGTTTTCATCTATCGAGACTGCCCATGGCAGCCATCATGATGCCTTGTATTCACTGATGAATTCATCGAGCAGCCTGCGCTGCTCGCTGTCCAATTCGCGTTCTGCCAGCAGATCCGGGCGTCGCAGCCAGGTTCTGCCCAGACTCTGTTTCTGTCTCCAGCGTCGGATCTGCTCGTGGTCACCACTGAGCAGAATCTCCGGTACCGGCTCGCCAGCCACCTCCTGTGGCCGGGTATATTGCGGACAATGCAACAGCCCCGTGGCGAATGAATCCTGTTCCGCACTGTCTTCATGCCCGAGCGCTCCGGGCAGATGGCGTATCACCGCATCCAGCAGCACCATGGCCGCCAGCTCACCGCCACTGAGTACAAAATCGCCAATCGACCACTCTTCGTCGACATCGCGCGCCAGTACCCGCTCATCTATCCCCTGGTAGCGCCCACACAGCAGTATCAGACTGCGGCGTTGTGACAACTCCAGCACACCCGCATGATCCAGTCGTCGCCCCTGTGGCGAGAGATAGATCACCGTGGCAGGCTTGTCCTGCTCTGATCGCGCATGCGCCAATGCTGCACGCAACGGATCGGTCTTCATCAACATG
>PWQG01000381.1 GCA_003556835.1 Gammaproteobacteria bacterium | reverse complement strand
CGCCCATAACATGTAGACAGTCCATACCAGCAGTACCAGCCAGTGCCCCCAGGCCAGCTCCCAGGTCTGACCTGCGTCGAGCAGGACCTCGAGCGCCACTGCGCCCAGACGCACGATGGCGAAGGAAAGCAACAACAATATGCCACCCACACCCCAGATGAACCCGGCTGATCTCACTACAATTCCTGCCCGTGACGATTGCAAAGGGCAGCATTATACCGGCTTTGTGCATGCTACTCACGATGCGATTGCCGTCTGTGGTGATATCGGCATGGATATCCCGGCATGACGGGCGACTCTTTGCCGTCAGGCCGACGTTCCGCGCGCAATATCCGGCATGTTATGATGCCGCGTTATCATTGGCCTGCCGGAACGCAATCATGAGCATCAAAGTCGGTATCGTGATGGACCCCATCGCGGACATCAGCTACAAGAAGGACAGCAGTCTTGCCATGCTGGTCGCCGCCCAGGAACGTGGCTGGGACCTGCAGTACATGGAGCAGTCCGATCTGTATTCGCGCGACGGCATTGCCATGGGCAGCATGCGTCCGCTGTCGGTCGCCTATGATCCGAAGGACTGGTACCAGCTGGGGGAAAGCAGCGAGCGACGCCTGGCGGAGCTCGACGTGATCCTGATGCGCAAGGACCCACCCTTTGATGCCGAATACATCTATTCGACCTATCTACTGGAACAGGCCGAATCCGTTGGCACACTGATCGTCAATCGCCCGCAGAGCCTGCGCGATTGCAATGAAAAGATGTATGCCACCCAATTCCCGCAATGCTGCCCGCCGGTGCTGGTCAGCAGTCAGTCGGAGAAGCTGCGCGCCTTCCACCGGGAACACGAGGATGTGATCTTCAAACCCCTCGACGGTATGGGCGGCGGCTCGATCTTCCGCCTGCGCCAGGATGACCCCAATGTCAGCGTGATCATCGAGACCCTGACCGCACACGGGCGCAAACAGATCATGGCCCAGCGCTACATCCCCGAGATCCGCGATGGCGACAAACGCATCCTGTTGATCGACGGTGATCCGGTCCCCTACTCGCTGGCGCGTGTGCCCGCTGTGGGTGAAAGCCGCGGCAACCTGGCCGCTGGCGGCTCGGGAATCGCACAACCCCTGAGCGAACGTGACCGCTGGATCTGCTCCGAGGTCCGCGACAGCATCCGCAACCGGGGACTGCTTTTTGTCGGTCTGGACGTGATTGGTGACTACCTGACGGAAATCAATGTCACCAGCCCGACCTGCATCCGGGAGCTTGACCGGGCGCATGATCTGGACATCGGCGGGCAACTGATGGATTGCATCGCGGACCGGCTCGCCCGTCGCTGAATGTGACGCAAGCCGCTTGTCGTGCACCGCAATACCTGCAACCATGAGCAGCAGCATGAATACTGATTCTGCATTATCCACGGAACGCTTCGGTTTCACGATTTTCGTGTCGGCCTGCGTGCACGTCATGTTGATTGCCGGCATCGGCTTCAGTTTCAGCAGCCAGAACCCGCGTAACCCGGCCATCGAGATCACGCTGGCCCAGTACCAGAGTGAGCAGGCACCCGAAGACGCCGACTTCATCGCCCAGGCCAATCAGCTGGGCAGTGGCAATCTGGATGAAATCCTGGCGCCAAGCTCGCCCTTCCAGTCCGACACACATGACAATCAGATCCAGGAAGCGCAGCCGGTGCCACAGCCCCGGCCCACAGCAGCACAGCAACAGATCGACATCTCGGTACTGACCACCCAGCGCTCTCCGCAGCACCTGCCACGTGAAACGGAGGAAGTGCTTACTGACACGGAAAACCAGGTCAGTGATGGAGATACACCCGACGATATCAGCCTGGCCATCGCCACCCTGCAGGCGCGCCTGGACCGTCAACAACAGGCCTATGCCAACCGCCCGCGACGCCACACCATATCCTCGGCATCCACGCGGGAACGCCATGATGCCGCCTACCTGGAAGCCTGGCGCCAGCACATCGAGTCGGTTGGCAACCAGCATTACCCGGAGTCGGCCCGACAGCAGGAAATTTTCGGCAACCTGCGTATGCTGGTCGGCCTTCGTCCCGACGGCAGTGTGCACGAAATTCGAATCCTGCAGGGCTCGGGGGAGCGTATACTGGATGAAGCAGCGGTGGATATCGTGCAGCGCGCGGCACCCTTTGCCCCCTTTCCCCCCGAATTGCAGGGGGAAATTGATATACTGGAGATCATCCGCACCTGGCGTTTTCACCGCGGCAATTCATTTAGCAGCGATTGAGTGAGCCATGACGCAAGAGAACAGCACACAGCAGAACACACTGGAGAACCAGTTCCTCATTGCCATGCCGCATCTGCGAGATCCGAACTTCAATGGCAGTGTGACCTATCTGTGGAAGCACGGCGCTGAAGGCGCGTTGGGCCTGGTCATCAACCAGCCTTCCCAGGTCCGCATGACGGCACTGCTGGCGGAACTGGAAATCGAGCCGGACGAATCGCAACGACAACGGCTCGACGAGGAAGAGGTGCTCACCGGGGGACCGGTGGAACGCAACAAGGGCTTCATCCTGCACGAAACCGGTCCCGAATGGGAATACACCGTGCCGATCACGGACACGGTAAGTATCTCGATGTCCCGCGACATCCTGGTTGACATAGCTGCCGGCAAGGGTCCCTCGCGCTACCTGGTGGCCCTCGGCTGCGCCGGTTGGGAAGCCGGCCAGCTGGAAGAGGAAGTGGGCAACAATGTCTGGCTGACAGTGCCGGCCACTGACGAATTGCTGTTCTCGCGCGACTTCGAGAACAAGGCCAGCGCCGCTGCCGGATTGCTTGGTGTGAGTCTCAGCCAGCTGTCCTCCTTCGCTGGTCATTCCTGAGTTCATGGAAAGCTTCCCCGAACGGCTTGAACGCCCCCTGACCGTGCTGGCTTTTG
>PWQG01000047.1 GCA_003556835.1 Gammaproteobacteria bacterium | reverse complement strand
TTTTGCCGCCCGCCCGCTGAAGCAGGAAGCCTGGCGTGAGCTGGATGCAGAAATCATCCGCGCCGTGTGGATGAACCCCGACGAACTACGACGGTATCGACGGCGCCTGCGCAGCCCCATGGTTCTCGGCTGCATCGAAGACTACCTGGCCGGCAACCATGCGTCCCTTTCGTTGTTCAGGACGGTGTCATCATGAAACCCATCGAACAGACCCGGGTGATCGTGGGCATGTCGGGTGGTGTGGACTCTTCCGTCTCCGCCCTGCTCCTGCTGGAACAGGGATACCAGGTCGAAGGCCTGTTCATGAAGAACTGGGAAGAGGATGACGATACCGAGTATTGCACGGCCAAAGCGGACCTGGCCGATGCCGAAGCGGTCTGCCAGCGCCTGGGCATCCATCTGCACACCGCCAATTTTGCCGCCGAATACTGGGACAATGTCTTCGAGTATTTCCTGTCCGAATATGGCGCCGGGCGCACGCCCAATCCCGACATCCTCTGCAACCGGGAAATCAAGTTCAAGGCTTTTCTCGAATACGCCGAGCTGCTGGGTGCTGACTGCATTGCCACCGGTCATTATGTGCGCAAGCGCGAGCGTGATGGCCGCACGGAATTGCTCAAGGGGCTGGACAACAACAAGGACCAGACCTATTTCCTGTGTGCAGTCACCGAAGCGAACCTGGAAAAAAGCCTGTTCCCCGTTGGTCACCTGGACAAGAGTGAAGTGCGTGCTATCGCCGAACGCGAGGGATTCCAGACCGCCGACAAAAAAGACAGCACGGGCATCTGTTTCATCGGTGAGCGCCGATTCCGGGATTTCCTGCAACAATACCTGCCCGCCCAACCGGGTCGGATCGAGACCACCGACGGCGAGATAATCGGAGAGCATCAGGGACTGATGTATCATACCTATGGACAAAGGCAGGGGCTGGGAATCGGCGGATTGCCCCACCATGACCAGGCACCCTGGTATGTGGTGGACAAGGATCTGCAACGCAATGTACTGATCGTGGCCCAGGGCAACCGGCATCCACGACTCTATTCACCGGCCCTGCGAGCCAGCCAGCTGAGTTGGATCAATCGGGAGCCACCCTCCCTGCCGCTGCGCTGTCATGCCAAGATACGATATCGTCAGGCTGATCAAGCCTGCCTGGTCGAAACGGATGGGCAAGACATGATCCGTGTGACATTCGATGAACCACAACGCGCGGTGACACCGGGCCAGGTGGTGGTGTTTTATCAGGACGAGGTCTGTCTCGGAGGAGCTGTCATTGAGCAATACATCCGCAACATTCAGTGATTGGGAATATCGCAACATGGCACTGGGTGCCGCCACCCAGTGCACGGTACTGATTCATGAACTGGCCACCAAAGGTCAGGTGGACGAGAAACAGCTGGCGGCCTGCCTGGATCCCCTGTTTGTGCTCAACCCCGGCAGCGTTGCTGACATTTATCCGGATCCTGTGCATTTCAGCAATGGCATAAACACATTGCAGCAGGTCTTTGAAAGCCAGGGCCTGAAACAGAACGCGGAAGCGGCGCGTTACCTGCTTGGCGTCATGGTTCTTCAGAAAAAGTTCTTAAAACACAACAAAATGCAGGAAACAATTGGCAAGCGACTTGAATACATCGGTGACAGCCGCCGGGATGGCTCATTACAGCCTCTCTCCGATCAGGAATTCGCGGAAATCTCCCGCGTCTACCAGGATACACTGAGCAACCTGACCTATCGCATCCATGTTGGCGGCAATCCCGATTATCTGCGCCAGCCCGAAGTGGCAAACCGGATTCGCGCCCTGCTACTGGCGGCCATCCGATCCGCTGTGCTCTGGCACCAGCTGGGTGGTCGCCGCTGGCATCTGTTTCTGCAGAAAAAACGCATTCGTGAAACGCTGATCGGCATTCGCCGCAAGCTGATCAGTGTCAACAGCTTTGACGCCGCCGCTGGCGGCTCTGATTCCGATCAAGATCAAGGAAATTCTTCATCATGAGCAACAGCCCCCTTAGTGCCCTTACAGCGATCTCTCCCGTTGACGGCCGATACCGCAACAAGACCGAAGACCTTTCGCGCTATTTCAGTGAGTATGCACTCATCCGCTACCGTGTGATCGTGGAAGTTCGCTGGCTGCAGCAGTTGTCCAACCTGGAGGGCGTGGAGGAAGCGCCGCCGATCAGTAAGGCCGGCAACGCGGTTCTCGACAGTCTGATCGAAAATTTTTCCGAGGAAGACGCGCAGCGGGTCAAGGCCATCGAATCAAAAACCAATCACGATGTGAAAGCGGTGGAATACTTCATCAAGGAGCAGATTGCCTCGCATCCGGATCTGCAACAGCAAGTCGAATTTGTACATTTCGCCTGCACCTCGGAAGACATCAACAACCTGTCCTATGCGCTGATGCTGCGCGATGGGCGCGACCTGGTCATGCTGCCGCAGATGGAGGGCATCGTTGAGCGACTCATCGAACTGGCGCACGAGCACGCCGAGCAGCCGATTCTCTCCCGCACCCACGGACAGACAGCCTCACCGAGCACCGTGGGCAAAGAGCTGGCCAATGTGGTGGCCCGCCTGCGCCGACAGATGCAGCAGTTTGCCGACAATGAGATCCTGGGCAAGATCAACGGCGCCGTGGGTAACTATAATGCCCACCTCAGCGCCTACCCGGAGGTAGACTGGCAGGCCAATGCCCGCGATTTTGTGAAGAAACTGGGCCTGCAATGGAACCCCTACACCACGCAGATCGAACCACACGACTATATCGCCGAACTGTTCAATGCCCTGTGTCGTTTCAATACCATCCTGATCGACCTCGATCGGGATCTGTGGGGCTACATCTCCCTGGGGTATTTCAAGCAGAAAACCGTGGCCGGCGAAGTCGGCTCCTCCACCATGCCGCACAAGGTCAATCCCATCGA
>PWQG01000289.1 GCA_003556835.1 Gammaproteobacteria bacterium | reverse complement strand
GATCACGTAGCGCACGCACTGCAGCCGTTGGACATCACCCTCGATCAAGGTAAATGGTTCGGTTGAACCGCCGCGCAGCAGAGCGTTGAATTGCTCCAGTTTGCCCCGTTTGCGCTCATAGCCGGACCACAGTTGATCATAACTGTTCCAGCTGCGCGGACGATGCAGCAGATAGAACATGCCAGAACGATCGCTTGCATAGCGCGCGTTGAGTTTGCGTATGCCGCTCAGCATGCGTGCCAGCAGCTGCTGATCCTCAGGCATGACGGGCTCACCCGCATCCCCGAAGTCGGTCAGCAAGGCGAAGTACAGATTACTGTCACGATTACCGAGATAGCGCACCTCGAGATTTTCGAGCAGGTGGTCCACATCCCAGTTGGAGGTCAGCAGTGTCGGTATGACAATGACTGTGCGGTGCGCATCGGGTATACCGGCGGAGAAATCGAGCCTTGACAGGGTACGCGGGGGCATCAGCACGGTAACCAACAGGTTGACCAGCGCCACGGCGGTAGACGAACCGGCAATCAGGCCGGTAGCCGCGATGGACCAGAAACCGATCGCTCCTGTCGAGGAACCGTTGAAAACGCCAAGCAAGACCAGGGCAATGGATAGTGTAAACAGTGCGATGGTGCCAGTGTATGCCACCAGCCGCAGCCGCGGGTTGGCGCGCACGGCAAGCAGCCGCAAGCTCGGCGAGCAGCCCAAGGCGCTCAAGAGCTTCTTACGACCGCGATTTACGAGATAGTATCCGACATGTGCCCGGCGCGGGTGTTCCGACTGTTCCCTGGCCGCCTTGCGGGCCAGTTCGACGGCGGCTTTGACCACCTCGATTTCACTGCAGGCACTATATCGGGCGAAATGCTCGACAGCATGCCGGTAGCGGTCCCGGGTCGCAAAATCCTGGCCGGAGTAGGTTCCGTCCGGGTCGGTGTGCAGCATTTTTTCCACAACACTGCATGTCTCTACAAACCGCTTCCACTCCATGCTGTTGACGAAGCGCAGACTGCCGATGCTGTTGGCGATGGAAAGCTGATTGGTGGCAATTTGATGGCTATCGAGTTCCGCCAGCGTGGTGGCGTTCTGTTCGTTCTCTGCCAGTCGGTGATCGATCCACGCCTTGATGAAGTGCAGGATAGTGCCATGTGCCGCCAGACCGGAATTCAGTTGTTCAATGAACGGGGTGCTGATTTTGATATTGGTTTCAGCGAATTCGGCCAGCAAGCGCGGCAGGCGTGAGGGGTGCTCCGTTGCTGTCTCGATCAGGCGTTTGGCCCACTGCGAGGCGCTGTCGTGCAGCTGTCGTTGCCTGGCGACTGTGTCGGCGGTGAACCGCAGATTCTCCAGCAAAGCAAGCTGCAACATGATGGGTACGGCCCACAGCTCACCCAGCAGAAGTGGTGTCACACTTTGATAGGCCTGGATGAACGCGTTCGTGTTATCGGCATCGATACGCCCGTCGGTGTGACTGGTAAGCTCGATGGCGATGTCATACACCCGCGGAACACTGATTTCCCCGTCACTCGCAAGGCGCGGCAGACGGCGGCTGTAACCGGGTGGCAGATGCCGACGGACCAGGGCTATCTGTTGTTCTATCAGATAGAAATTGTCCAGCAACCAGTTTTCTGCCTGCGTACTGACCTGGTCGGGATGGGCGGTTGCCGCGCTGACAATAGTGTAGGAGGTGCGGAGATGGCGTTCATTGCGGGCAAGACGGCCGAGCAGTTGATCGGGGGCAGTTTTTGCAGAGAGTCGATGATTTTCGGCAAGCTCCACAGCATGGCACTTGAGCTGCTCGATGCTGAATAGTTCAAAGGAATTTGAATCCGGATACCCCATATGGAACGCCTGAATAAGCCAAAAAACTTCTGTACGCTGATATAGAATCAGCGTGATGTAGTGCTGTCAAACATAGCAGTGGTCGATATTCGGCAACAGCCGACTCGATCGTGCTCCAATCGAGGCCAGCAACCATGATGAGCACCAGCCGTATTTCAGGTATTCGTCCTTGTGCTATCCGATGACGGGCTGTTTCATGGCGTTTCCCGGTTGGGGTGATACTCGTATCCATGATAACTGGCAATAGCCAATCCACAGGCTACACCGGTGAAAATGTCGTGCTCGACCACTTTTCCCGGAAACTGCTTTTCCAGCAGGTCCACCACCGCCCGGAGCTTGCATGAGCCCCCGGTACGTACAACATGATCCACCTGCGCAGGGTCCACACCGTTGCGTGACAACAGTACTGTAACACGGCGCTCCAGCTCCCCGGTCACTTCATTGATGATGGAGTTCAATCTGGTGCGGGAAAACGGAATGCTCAGATCGATTTCGGGAATTTCCAGTCGCGTTGACTCCACCTCGGACAGCCGCGCCTTGGCCTCCTTGATCGACTGGAGGATGTCGTGGCTCTCGTTGTTGACGATGACATCCCGCAAACGCCTGATCTTGTGCACATCCGGACCGCCCTCACTGATGTATTCGTGAAGCCTGGCGGTATATTCGTTCTGGTTCAACGTGTGGGTGACTGCCCAGTTGAGCAGTTTTTTCTCATACAGGTGAAACGGAAACTCCGTTGTGACTTCCTTGTCTGCTCCCTGACGCGTCCATGACAAGCCCCGACCCAGCTCCGGAAATACCAGCGCCTGGTAGATGAGCTGATCGATATGGTCCCCGCCAATGCCCGCACCTTCGGTATCCAGTACCCGGAAGTCGCCACCCGACCAGTCCACCAGGCTGAGGTCGAGCGTACCGCCGCCGAAATCGACGGTCAGCACCCGGCAATCACCCTGCTCCGATCGTTGGTGCAGGAAACTCAGACAGGCGGCCAGGGGTTCCGGATACAGGCCATCCGCCGGCAAGCGGGCATGCCGGCTGGCTTCGACGAGGCGCTCAACGGCTTTACGGTTGCTCTGCTCATCGCTTCCCTCGAATTCTACCGGACGCCCAACGTATACGCGCCGATCATCGCGAGCAGGGATGGCGCCGATCGCCTCGCGAAACACCAGGAAAACCGGCGTGACCAGGGCTACCAGCCGGAATGGGCGGCTGAATATGTCGATACGCTCCAGCCCGACCTCGCCCAGCAAGCGCTTGATGCCGAGGAACAGCCGGCCGGGCAGCCCGTGGTCCTCACTCGGCCCATACAGCATCTGGCGACCTCCCTCCTCGCCCTGCGGTTCTCCCTCCAGCGACTCACGCACATCGAAAGCCGCCTCGCCGATGGGTTTGGCCGTGATCTCGACGCGCCGCGCCCGATTCTCGCTGACGTACTTCTGCACAGCCTTTGTGCCGACCAGCGACTGAAACTCACGGTCGATGTGTACCGCGGTGGGCATGGTGTCCCGGCCCGGCTCCAGGTGCAGACAATGCACGTCCTGCCCGTCATACCAGGCTACCGCCGAGTTCGAGGTGCCGAAATCAATACCAATGCCGATCATCAGGTCCATCCGGGAAACATGTAAAAACGGATCACCGGGAAACAGATTGCTCCCGGCACTTCAGCCAGCATTATCCCTGTTTCCCGCGCCGGACAACACCCTCGTGCTGTTCACCCCCTGTCGACGTTCTTCGATCCAACAGGCAAGCGTTGCAGGCAATCGGTTTCTCCCGGAAAATGGACGCATCAACCAACTGACAACAGGACTACCCATGCAACTCACCGATTCCGTCGCCATCGTCACAGGCTCTTCCTCCGGCATCGGAGCCGCCACCGCCCTCGCCCTGGCCGGGAAGGGCTGTCACGTGGTCATCAACTACAGCCGCAACAGTGACGGCGCCGAGCAGGTCGCCGAACAGTGCCGGGCCATGGGTGTCGAGGCACTGGTGCAACAGGCGGATGTCGCCGAGGATGAAGATTGCAGGACGCTGGTTGCTGCCACGCTGGAGCGCTTCGGTCGGCTGGATGTGCTGGTCAACAACGCCGGCACCACGAAGTTCTGTGACCACGCTGATCTGCAAGGGCTGAGCAAGGACGATTTCCTGCATCTGTACAGCGTCAATACCGTTGGTGCTTTCCAGATGGTTCGGGCCGCGGAGGCAGCACTGCGTGAGCGTGAGGTCGCCCACGTCATCAATATGGCCTCCATTGCCGGTATCACCGGGGTTGGCAGTTCCATCGCCTACGCGGCTTCCAAAGGCGCCATGGTCACGCTGACGATGTCTTTGGCGCGGGTGATGGGCCCGCAGGTGCGCGTGAATGCCATCTGCCCCGGATTCGTCCAGGGCGAATGGCTGGCCAAGGGGCTGGGGCAGGAAACCTATGACAAGACACTGACCGGCATCCGCAACATCGCCCCGCTGTCCGACACCGCGACACCGAAGCGTATCGCCGATATGGCGGTGGGCATCATCAGCGGCATGGATTGGACCACTGGTGAGACCTTCATCATCGACGGCGGCACGCACCTGCACACGGCGCCGCTCAAACGCTAAGGGCCGCGAGCCAAGGGCTGGGGAATAGATCATGAGCAAACGTATACTGGTGATACAGGGGCATCCGGACCCGGAGCGGCAACATTTTTGTCACGCGCTGGCCGACGCCTATAGTCAGGGTGCCCGGGCTGAGGGGCATACAGTGAAGGAAATCGAGGTCGCTGCGCTGGACTTCCCGTGGTTGCGCAGTGCCGAGGAATTCGAAAAGGGAAACCCGCCCCCCGATATCAAGTCGGCACAGAATGCCATAGAGGAGGCCGATCACCTGGTGTTCATCTATCCGCTATGGCTAGGCGACATGCCCGCGATCCTGAAAGCCTTTCTGGAACAGACATTTCGGCCCGGTTTTGTCACCGACAGCGGCGAGGGGATGGATACGATCAGCACCGCGCGCAGGCTCAAAGGCATTTCTGCGCGCATTGTGGTAACTATGGGTATGCCGGGTTTCTTCTATCGCTTTTTCTACCGGATGCACAGCCTGAAGAGCTTCAAACGCAACATCCTCCAGTTCTGTGGAATCCGTCCGGTAAAAACCATGACCATCGGCATGAGTGGAGGCAGCGAAGTGAAGCGCGAGCAATGGCTGAAGCGCCTGCAAGGCTGCGGTCGCCAAGGAATCTGAAAATGCAGCGACGATTCGCTATACCTGGCCTGCCCTGACAATCAGGCAGAACCTGACAGGCGTCACATACTGCAATCCTCGCCGAATTCTCCGCCGCCGCCGCAGTAATCGCGGTGTTGCAACTGTATATGAATGCCGTCCGGGTCGGAGAAATAGAGCTCCGCTGTGCCGTCGGGCGCACCACCACGTTCAGGCATGCGCATGGTCACCCAATGCTGCAGCGGCTCGGAATCCTGACCTTCCGGGCGCGGGCTCAGCCCGTAGTCGCTGAGATGCTTCAGCACCGAATCCACGGTGAAGTCTTCGATATTTATGCTGGCATGATCAATACGGCCGGGCTGGCTGGGCTCACCGGGCTGGGTACCGCCCACGAACATCAGGAACTGGGGACCATCGCCCACACCCAGCAACGGGAAATCACCCTGGAAGGCCTGGTTTTCAAAACCGAACAGGTTTCGGTAGAACTCGTTGCTGAGCTGGTAGTTGGAGACGTAGGTGGTGAAGTGGTTGAGATCCTGCAGGCGGATCAGCCCTTCACCAGGGGACGGTTCGGGACTGCAGGTTGCGCCCCTGCTGCCACTGCCACCACAGGAATCGGGACTCGACAGCTGTACCGTGACACCATCCCGGTCGGCCAGGAACAACTGGAGATTGTCGGTTTCCATATCCTGGCTGATGCCGGGTCGGCGTGCGGTCCAGCTAAGGCCGGCACGGACGAGCGCAGAGCCGCCATTGAACATGGTCTCCATCGTGCGTGTGATGCCGTTGTCGGCGAGTTGGTTCTGCAGGCGATATATGTTGAACCCGGGCACACGCAGGCTGAAATGGCTGATGTGGGGCGCCTCGCCGTTGCGAGTCGGCGCCAATACGAAATGCTGCGGCCCATCGCCGATCTCCAGGGATACCGTATCGCCCAGGCGCGCCAACACGCGAGAGCCAAACAGGCCCTGATAGAACGCCACGGAGCGCTCCACGTCACTGACGCGCAGCGTGAAACTGTGCAGGCCACTGACCGGGATGGGCCCGGCACTGGCCTGCTGCGCCAGTGCACGCATTGCAAAAGGCATCATCGACATGCCGACCAGCAGGCTGCGTCGGGAAATCATTGAAGGGTCGCGGGGGTTATGGTCGTTCCGAGATGAGTTCATTTAAGCTCTCCACCGTTGAGGGGAATCATGACTTCAAAGTACCCTATTTAAATGATGGAAAACAACTCGACATTCCAGCAGCATTGACTCTATACAATGCCGAATATTCCATTTGTCCATCGCCTTGATCCGGTTTCACACCAGCCCTCCGTTCACAACAGTCGCAACAACGGCGTTACACAGAACCAAAGGATGAAGCTCAACGCAATGATCAACATCAGATTCATCCTGGCTGGAGCCGGGTTACGGGCCGCGTACCACAGCAGAGCCGCAAGCAGAATCAATGCGTGCAACACGATACCCGGCAGTGCAGGGCCGTAGAACCCGAACCCCGCGACCTCCAGAACTACCGCACTGAACGCAGCCGCCACGGTAGCTGCGATAGCCAGGGCTGCCGCGCCTCTCGGGCCGTAGCGCACTGCCAGCGTGCGTTTGCCCGCACCCCGATCCGCCTCCAGGTCGGGAATACCGGCAAGCGTGATGGCGGCGAAAACCGTGAAGAACAGGGGCAGGCTCAACAGCCACGGCACGGAGTCATGCCAGAGGCCACCCTGAAAAACAAAACCGCACCACAGCACCATGAAACTATGGGTCAATGCCACATCCAGCTCACCAAGGCCTCGATAGGACAGACGCAATGGCGGCAGGGTATACCCCAATGCCATTACGCCGAGCAGCGCAAATAGCAATGTGCCGGCCACAGGGTTCGCCAATTGCGGCAGCAGGACCAAAGCCCCCAGCAGTGCCAGAACCGACGCCATCAGTACTCCCCGCTTGAGCTGACGGGCACTCAATGCGCCATCGACCAGCACACGCGAACCGCCGTTGAAAGGACTGAACTCCCGATTGCGCCGATCGCTGTCGTAGTCCTCTACCTCATTGCTCCAGACCGTCGCCAACTCCAGGAAAAAGAGGATCGCGTACCCCAGTACGTAGTACAGCCAGGAGAACTGCGGCGCCAATAAAGCGCCCAGCGTGTAGGTGGCCCAGGTCATGGGGTAGAACTGCAGGCGCATCGAGCGAAGCCAGGCCGGGCTGGCGTCCCCCAGACGCTGAGCCCGGCTCAAAACACCATGTCGCAGGGCCCGGCCACGATCCCTCGCGGCTTGTAACCACGCAGCACGTTGTTTTTCATTGCTCAGTGCAACGGGCCCGAATACCGTCTCTTTCGTGGTGCGTATGCCGCAGAAGCCCAGTGTGGCCCGGCGCATCGCGTTATGACCCGGTCGCCGGTTGAACAGGCGGTGCACCCAGGGGGGCGTATCCATGGTTGTGATCAATTCGGCCGTACGGCCCTTCAGCAGTCTGTCCCAGTGTTTGTGATCAGAATGGAAACGGAAGGCCCAACCGGGAACCAGCAGGCGGTCCAGGAAGCCTTTCAAGAGGGCCGGCATGGTGCCCCACCAGGTCGGATAGATGAAAACCAGGTGGTCGGCCCGCTCGACCAGGTCCTTTGCATACACCAGATCCGGCTCCAGCTCCTGTTGCTCTGGCGACACTTCGCGTACATCCGGATCGAAGTCCAGCTCTGACAGCAGCAGCTCGGTGACCTCTACCCCCGCTTGCCGGGCACCTTCCACATAAGCTGCCGAGAGGGCGGCGCACAGACTGTCCTTACGCGGGTGACCCTGGATCACCAGTACAATGAGCGTATCTCGCAAGGCACCCGCCTCGTCCGCGCTGTCTTGTCTCGCCACTGTGCAGTCTCTTGTGCTTGCCTACCCGTTCGAACAACTCGTGTGGAAGTTTCTCTGTAATCCAGTCTACCGACGAAACTTCCGACGGGCCAGTAGTGGCCGGGTCATGCCATTTTCACGCTGCAGCGCTTGAGCCTTTTTCAGTAGTCTTCAACATGGCGCGAATGCGCTCGATATGGACCTGAGAATCCTTGGCCCGACCGGAGATTGATGATGCAGCTCGCTTATCTTCATTTTTACTCATGGCGACAAGCAGGTTCTGGCGCTCCTCAAACATTCTCAATGCAACCCAGAGCGTTTCTTCGATTTTTGCCGTCTGCTGAGCAAGCAGCACCGAGGACGTGAAGGCATGACCGGTATGACAGCGATATCGCAGCAATTCCCCTTCCGCGATTTGCCACAACACCCCACCACAGTCCGGACAGTTATAAGGCACCTGCTCGCCGAGCGCCTTGACTGAGGGCAGATCACTCAGGACCCGTTGTGCGATTCTGGACTCGATCACCTGGTCTTCCGGCGGATCCTTGTTCTCCGGCAGCTCTCTGCTGACAAGCTCTGAAAGCAGCGCTCCCATCTGGGCTATCGGCAAACAATAGTCAACGCCAACATTGGCGATCACCGATTGCGGCATGTCCGGGTAAGCGGCATCTTCCGGGTCCTGTGCAACGCAGACCCCTCCACATCTTTTTATGGCCATCATGCCACTGGTGCCATCATTGAGGTAGCCCGTCAGAATGATGCCTATCACCCGGTTGCCATAAGCCACTGCCGCGGAGCGAAACAGGGGATCAATCGCTGGCCGCGAACGATTTTCCCGGGCACCTTTGGTGATGAGGATCTTGTCTCTCACAATCAGCATATGGTGATCGGATGGCGCCAGATAAATGGTGCCATTTTTGAAGGTTTGATCATTCTGCGCGTGTACGCAAGGAAGGCTGCCACTCTCGTCCAGGACCCTGACAAGTGCTTCTCCGGTGGTATCTGCGCTCATATGGTTGACGATGAATACCGGCGCCGGAAAACCCTCCTGGAATTGCGCCACCAGTTTCTTCAAGGCTGCCATGCCACCAGCAGAGGATCCAATGACAACAGGCATAGTATTTTTCATTTTGTTCATCGCCTTTTATTCACATACCGACGCCGCGATCCGAGTACCCAAAAGTAACCAGGTCACTCACTTGCTGGCCCTCGGGATCAATGATCTGCAGTTCATCACCCGTGCCAAGCTCAACCGCCTGTGCCGAGCAGGGCGAAATTCTCACTTCTACCATATCCGTGTTCATAACTTTTTCTTGAAATCATAGGGACATTGCCAGCCTTTTGCCACCTCACGCCCACTATACTGCCTGGCCTCACTCATCTCGCCAAAATCCGCCAGATTGGGATTCAGGCTTCCTTGCAGCTCGATATCACGTAAGCGGGTGGCGGCTTGCATCTCCTCAAAGCGTCCGCCCTCTCTCAGTTTCTCGAACTGACGATGGGAATTGAACACCAGCACCGGCTGACTGAACTGCCTGGCAATTCGCGAAGCACGGGGATGAAGCCCAATCAGGAAGAACGGGTGTCCCGCCAGACTAAGACTGAAATGCGGGCTGCCAGCGTCACTGCTGACATCTTCCGCAGGGAGGTTGCCAGTCTGGACATCAAGTTTGTGGATCTGCCACAACTGCGCCCACATCAAAGACTCGAAGCGAAGTTCACTCATACCGAAAGGTCCGTGGAATAGGGCCGCGTAGGAATGCACCGTATCGTCATCCCAGGCACTGGCTTCGATCATGACAACAAACCGGGAAAGACTGTCCAGCATCGGTTGGTCATTGTCACAGTCGCCAAGCTCACCAAACTCATGGGTTTCGATCGAGCCCCGGAATAAAGCCATCCTGGCTCCCACACAGGGGTAGGTATCATCACCTATAGAATTCAGAAAACGCTCGCCTGCATCCGGGACGTGTCCGGGGTTGATTTCAGTGGCACCAGGGCCTGCGGTACGAATCATCGGCTTCTCTTCATTGCGCGAATTGCTGACACCGACAATTGCTGACGGTGCTCCTGCCAAGAAAGGATAGCGTTGATCAGAGGTGAAGTATGTGCGGTCTCCAACCTAGCTCAACTCGTGGAGGGAAAAGCCAAATGGATGCAGACCAGAGGCCCTATGATTCAAGAGGCAGCTAGATGCGCTATGCGATATCCGGGCGCTTTGCGTAATAGTAGGCACCGGGTTGGTGCTTGCGTATCTTCCAAAGCCGATGCAAATAATCCTTGCGCCGGAAATAATGTGCGACAAGTGCCTTTCTTGTGCTGCCTCTTTCAGCGATCGCGCTGCCGCCAGTGGCCGGCTCCAGGGCGATCCAGCTGGCCACCATTTTATTCGGGACCCGGGATGGCATGTAGAGGGTGCCCTGATGGGACTGTTGCTGGGAACCATACTCAAGATTCAGAGTGTTGCAGACCATGGACGCACCGCCCAACAGCTCAGCTATCACGGGACTCAGGCGCTCATTTCCCATGAATTGTACGCTTTATGACTACGTAGTTACATGGCACGCCGGCCTTTCACGCGGTACATATTGTCGTCCGCATGGCTCAGCAGGGTATCGGCATCCTCCCCGTCTGCCGGGTAACAGGCCACGCCGATACTGCAGGACGGCGGCTTGATCCCGTCGAGTTCAGAACCCAATGGTTCGGCCATGAGCGCTGCAATCTGTTCCACCTTGCCGGCCACAGCATCCGCCGAGTGGATCTCCGTCAATAGCACAATGAATTCATCACCGCCAATCCTGGCCACTGTATCCGTCTCACGTACGCAGCGCTCCAGCCGTCGTGCGATTGCACAGAGCACCCGATCACCCACCGAATGCCCATGGCTGTCATTGATATCCTTGAAGTCGTTGATATCCAGAAACAGCAGCGCCAGACTGCTCTGGTGGCGATGAGCTGCCCGCAAAGCCAAGTTCAATCGATCATTGAACAGCGATCGGTTGGTCAACCCCGTCAGCGGATCGTGATGGGCAAGGAAACGTAATTTGTCCTCGGCTTCTCTGAGGGCTGTCACGTCCCGCGCCACGCCGATCCGCACACCCTCCTCCTCGGACCAGCGGGCGGACCACAGGATGTGCACGATAGCACCATCCTTATGGATATACCGGTTGCGAAAGTCGCCATGGGGCTTACCGCTCATGACCCGGGCAATGGAGGCTCGTGTGACCGTCAGGTCGTCGGGATGCATATAGTCGGTGATCGGGGTGCCCATCAGCTCGTCAGCACGATAGCCGAGCAATGTCTTACAGGCATCACTCACAAAGACGATTTGATTGTCCCGATCGACCACGAACACCGTGTCCAGCATGAGGTGGATCAACTTAGGGTAAAGTGCTTCCAGATCAACGGGCATAAAACGGAGAGGCCAGACGGTTCATATATCCAGATTATAACAGTGGTGCAAAGACAGGGACTAAGGAATTGCCAGATTACAGTCGGAAATCGGCTTTCCTGCTCCCCCTCATGATCTGCTACTGCGGAAACGCGTGGAGGGTATCATCTAAGGAACCTCTGATTAATTCCATGACCGCTCTGGCCTTCAGCCAAACCCGCTCTCCGCGTTGCACATTCTTGACAGGCGGACGCATGCCGGCGAAAGTGCGCCTTGATAGCGAGTTTGGCTGAAGGCCAGAGCGG
>PWQG01000364.1 GCA_003556835.1 Gammaproteobacteria bacterium | reverse complement strand
TCCCTGCCATGGCGTTCTGCTCATGTATCAGCAGCGGCCGCCTGGCAAGACGGGCAGCAACCCCGCCCGGCCCGGTTACATAACCGCCCATGCCCAGAACACAGCAGGGCTGTAGCTGCCTGATGACACGCCGCGCCTGTGCAACCGCTTTAAGGATCATGAAGGGGGCTTTCAACAGACCCAGCATTCCTTTGCCTCGCAGTCCCCGGACTTCGATCAGATGCAGTGGTATTCCCGTGTCGCGTAGCAGATCAACTTCCATTCCGCCAGCCGTACCCAGCCACTCGACCCTGCATCCGAGTTCCTGCAGCACCCGTGCAATGCTCAATGCCGGAAAAATGTGCCCCCCGGTGCCGCCGGCCATGATCAGTATCGTCCGCGTCATAATGGCTCACCCTCCGGTCCGGACTTCCCAGTCCGGATTTCGTATTGGATGCGCAGGAGCAGCCCCACCATCAGGCAGCTCACCAGCAGACTATTTCCGCCGTAGCTGAGAAACGGTAGCGTGAGCCCCTTGGTGGGCAACAAGCCGGTGTTGACCCCGATATTGATGAACACCTGGGAGGCAAACAGCACGGCAATCCCGTATGCCATATACGCCGAGAAACTGTGCCCTTCGCGTTCGGCCTGGCGACCCAGGCGCAGGGCCTGCAGGACCAACATGGAAAACAGGCCAAGGACCAGCATTACACCGAACAGCCCGAGTTCCTCGGCAACAATGGCAACCACAAAATCGGTATGCGCTTCCGGAAGGAAATACAGTTTCTGTATGCTGTTTCCCAAGCCTGCCCCGAACCACTCACCACGACCGAACGCAATCAGGGCCTGTGTCAGCTGATAGCCTTCCCCGTATACATATTCCTCCGCCCAAGGGTTGAGAAAGGAGCTGAGACGCCGGATAACGTAAGGCTTCATGATGGCCAGTGCCACGATTCCCGCCACACCCAGGAGCAGCACAAACAGGAACCGGTGCAGTCGTGCGCCAGCCAGGAACAGCATACCGAAGGTGATGGCCAGCATGAGGGCCATGGCACCGTGATCCGGCTGGAAATGCAGCAGGGCCACGAACAGTCCAAGCACGACAATCGGCTTGATGAAGCCGGTCCAGGTGTCCCTCACTTCGATCCGCCGTCGCTGCAGGAAAGCGGCCAGGTAGATGATCAGGAAAACCTTGGCCATTTCGGAGGGCTGCAGTGTATAGAAGCCCAGATCTATCCATCGCGCACTGCCATTGACCACCCGACCGATGCCGGGCACAAGCACCAGGGCCAGCAACAGGAACGTCAGCAGCAATAACCAGGCACTGCAGTGGTACCAGTACCGCAGGGGCACCTGCAGACTGACCACCACAATCGCAATGCCCAACAGGGAAAAGAACAGTTGGCGCTTGGCAAAGTAGAGCGGGTCCCCGTACTGGGTACTGGCAATCTCCACGGAAGCCGAGCTCATCATCAACAGCCCCAGGACCATCAGCGACAGCATCAGCAACAACAGTATGTTGACGCCCTGGAACGTCTCCGACCCGGTCATGGCGCCAGCCCGTCGGGCCATTGCCGAACCGTTGAGAGCCATCGTGTTTCTGGATGCAGCCCGACTCATCGAAGTGCCTCCACTGCCGCAGTGAACACCCGTCCGCGATGCGAATAATCCCGGAACATGTCAAAACTGGAGCAGGCCGGCGAAAGCAGCACGGCATCACCCGAGCGAGCCACAGCAAAGGCGAGAGCCACGGCTTCCTCAAGGTCTCCGGCGAACCGAATCGGCACGCAGCCCTGCAGTGCGTCAGCGAGCTGCTGCGCGTCCCGGCCAATCAGTATCACTTCCCGGGCCGAGGCCGCCACGACGCTTCGCAACGGCGTAAAATCCGCATCCTTGCTGATGCCGCCGGCAATGAGTACCAGTTTCCCCGTCGTGGCGGACGCGATACTGCGCACCGCATGGACCGTCGCACTCACATTGGTGCCCTTGGAATCATTGTAGAAAGTCACATCTTGCAGCGTCCTGAGGCGCTGACAACGATGGGGCAGACCTGAGAACTCACGCAACACCCCGGTCATGGTATCGAGTGACAGGCCGACTGCGTGTCCCAGAGCGCAGGCCGCCAGGATGTTGGAAAGATTGTGGTCGCCGACCAGCGCCAACTCACGCGTGGCGGCGAATGCGGTGCGTCCCACACAGAGATGGGGTGTACCGGCCACGAGTCGGATGCCGAAAGCAGTATCGTCGTCCGGTTCGTCCAGACCATAGGTCCATCTGCGCGCATTGCTGGCTTCTGCCGGCTCACTCGCCGGTTCATCACGATTGATCAGAACCTGGCGTGCCCCACGGAAAATGCGCTGTTTGGCACGTGCATATTCGGTCAGGTTGTCATAGCGGTCCAGGTGATCTTCAGAAATATTGAGGATGACAGCAATCTCCGCCGCCAGGTTCTGCGTGGTCTCCAACTGGAAACTCGAAAGCTCCAACACATACAGTGCATAGTCACCGGTTCGCAGCAGGTCCAGGGCCGGCATACTCGCACGTCCGTCCAGATTCCCGCCAACACCCACACGCACCCCGGCATGACGTGCCATTTCTCCCAACAAAGTGACCACAGTGCTCTTGCCATTGGATCCTGTCACGGCCACCACCGGTACATCCACCGCCCTGCTGAACAGATCAATGTCCCCAACCACGGGCACACCCGCCTCGATCGCAGCGGCAATTTCAGGGGTCCCCACGCTAACGCCGGGACTGAGAATGATCTCACCGGCCTGCATGAGCCTGGCCTGACGGAAGCCACCGAGCTCCAGCTCGACATCGGGAAACTCACGCCGGAACTCTCCCAGCCCGGGTGGACTGAAACGACTATCCATGACACCGAATGGCACATTCACCGAACGCAGATAACGGGCGCAGGAAAGCCCGGTCTTGCCCAGACCGACTATCAGCTTTTCTGCTCCCTGTTGTTCAATCACTGCGTTCAACGTTCATCCTCATGCAATGTGATCAGCGGAATTTGAGGGTGGCCAGCCCGATCGCCACCAACATGACCGTGATGATCCAGAAGCGGACCACCACCTGTGGTTCGGGCCAACCTTTGAGTTCGAAATGATGATGCAGGGGAGCCATCCGGAAAATTCGGCGCCCCGTAAGTTTGTAGGAAGCCACCTGCATGATCACGGAGAGGGTTTCCGCAACAAAGATGCCCCCCATGATGAACAGGACAATCTCATGCCGCGCAACCACTGCGATCATTCCCAGAGCGGCGCCCAAGGCCAATGCTCCCACGTCACCCATGAACACCTGTGCAGGATAGGTATTGAACCACAGGAAACCGAGACCGGCTCCCAGCAGCGCACCGCTGAAGATCACCAGCTCTCCCGCGCCAGCCACGTAGGGAATCTGAAGATAGGCCGAGAACTCAACGTGCCCAACCAGATAAGCAATGACGCCAAGCGAGCCGCCAACAAGCACCGTAGGCATGATGGCCAGACCATCCAGACCGTCGGTGAGATTGACCGCATTGCTGGCGCCGACAATGACCAGGTAGGTGATCAGTATGTACAACACACCCAGATCAAGGGAGATGCCTTTGAAGAAGGGGACAATATAGGCGGTCTGTGCCGGGTCCGTCGCTGTGACATACAGGAACACAGCGGCGGACAGTCCAATCACCGATTGCCAGAAGTATTTCCAGCGGGCCGGTAGACCCCGGGGATCCTTGCGCACAACCTTGCGATAGTCATCCACCCAGCCGACCGCACCGAAGAGGAGAGTCACGAACAACACCACCCAGACATAATGACTGCTGAGATCGGCCCATAACAGTGTGCTGATGGCGATACTGACCAGAATCAGTGCGCCGCCCATGGTCGGTGTACCGGCCTTGCTGAAATGTGACTCCGGACCATCGTCACGCACCACCTGACCGATCTGACGGAGGTTCAGGCGACGGATCATCGCCGGGCCGACGAACAATGCCGTGAGCAATGCAGTCAGAATACCCAGAATACCACGAACGGTAATATACTGGACCACGGCAAACCCGCTGTGGTACTGGGACAGATATTCTGATAACCAGACTAACATTGATCGCTTGCTCCATTGCTGAGCGCCGTGACCACGTCCTGCATGCCAGCGCTGCGTGATCCTTTTACCAGCAACACGGTTTTCGCCGACAGTTGCGCCCGCGCATGATGGATCAGGGCTTGGCGATCCGGAAATGCCAGGGCTTCGATATCCAGCCCTGCCACCACATCTTCAGCATGACGGCCACAGGCCCAGAGCTGAGCCACACCACCATTCTCGGCATCCCGACCCAGCTGTCTGTGCAGTTCCGCACTCCGGTCACCAAGCTCGGCCATATCTCCGGCAACGAGCACCGGGATGGCATCGCGCTCTCGCGCCAGGGAAACCAGCACCTCGATTGCTGCACGAAAAGAGGAAGGGCTGGCATTGTAGCTATCATCCAGCAGCACACTGCCACCGAGCCCCTCGCGTTGTGCCAGGCGGCCGGGTACTGCTTCCATCCGCTGAATGCCTTCACAAACATCATCCAGGCTGATGCCGGCTTCCATGCACAATGCAGTGGCGGCCAGAGCATTGGCGATGTTATGGGTTCCTGGCAAAGGCAGGTCCACCAGGCACTCACCCTCCGGCGTCAGCAATTCAATCCGGCTCCCCAGGGCATTGCGGCTCAGAACACGGACAGAGTACTCGGAGCGGGCTCCGGCTTTTGTAGAAAATGTGACAACCCGCCGGTTCCCGGCACGATGCGTCCAAATGTCCACGGCGGGATCATCGGCGTTAAGCACAACGACGCCGTCCCCGATGACACCATCGATGATTTCGCCCTTGGCCTGCACGACACCTTCCAGACTGCCAAAGCCTTCCAGATGGGTCTCCGCCGCGTTATTGATCAATACGATTTCGGGCGCAACCAGCTCCACGGTCCAGGCGATCTCTCCAGCGGCATTGGCCCCCAGCTCGAAAACGGCCAGACTGTGATCACGGTCCAGTTCCAGCAGCATCAGGGGAACACCGATATCGTTATTCAGATTGCCCCGGGTCACCAGCACGCGGTTGTGCAGGCCCATGATCCGGGCGCAGATTTCCTTGACCGTGGTCTTGCCCTGGCTGCCTGTAAGCGCAAAACGGCGGGCCGGGGAGCGCTGCCGGTTCAATATCGCAATCTGGCCCAGAGCTTTACGGGAGTCGGCCACGCGCAGCTGGCTGATCTCACAATCCACAAAATACTCGACCAACGCTGCAGTGGCTCCGTCGCGGCTCGCATCGGCGACAAACTCATGCCCGTCGAATCGTTCGCCGCGCAGTGCGACATACAGATCTCCCGACACAAGCTTACGGCTGTCCGTGCTAACCCCGGAAAACATTACATCAGGCCCCTTCAACTCAGCCCCAAGCAAGGGCAGCAAAGGCTGCAACTGCATGCTGCCGATCATGCCAGCCCCCCGTTCTTCACTGATTCATTACGCCTATTCAAGGCCAGACGCACCTGTTTGACATCACTGAACGCGCTGCGTGTGCCCGCCACGTCCTGATAGTTCTCATGCCCCTTGCCAGCCACCAGCACAACATCACCGGGGCGAGCCTGGCCAATGGCAAGATCAATCGCCCGGGCCCGGTCTCGCTCGACAGTGGCACAGGATTTCTCCTCCACACCCAGGAGGATCTGCTTGACGATGTCATCAGCGTCTTCCATGCGTGGATTGTCATCAGTGATGTAGAGTCGATCCGCCTGCGCTTCGGCCACCTCGGCCATCATCGGTCGTTTGCCTTTATCCCGATTTCCACCACAACCAAAGACACAGTGCACCGATCCGGTGGCGTGTTCACGCAAGGCGGCAAGTGCACTGCGCAACGCATCCGGTGTGTGAGCGTAATCGACCACCGCGGTTACACCAGCGGCTTCGCCAACCACTTCCATGCGACCGCTGACCGGACGGAGAGCGGAAAGCACCCTGGCGGCAGTGGCCGGATCCTGCATCAGCTCGCTCTGCAACAGCGGATCACTCATGACTGCGCTGTAAACGGCCAGCAGATTACTGATATTGAAGGAGCCGAGCAGGGATCCCTCCAGCATCAACTCGCCCCATGGTGAGCTGACTTCGGCACGATATCCGGCCGGCAGGAAATGCAGTGAACGACAATAAACATCCGCTCGCTGGTTCTGCAGGCTATAGGTCAGCTTGGTCAAGCGCGAAGGCAGGCTGTTGAGAATTTCCGGCGCAAAGGGGTCATCGGCATTGATGATCGCTGTTTCCAGACCGTCCATCAGAAACAGCGCCTTCTTCGCCTCGCCGTAGGACTCCATGCTGTCGTGGTAGTCCAGATGATCCCTCGTGAGATTGGTGAATACGGCGCTCCGGAATGGCACGGCAGCAAGCCGGAATTGATGCAATCCCTGGGAGGAAGCTTCAATGGCGGCAAAACCGGCGTTCTGGCTCACAAATCCGGCCAGCGTGGACTGCACCGCAATCGGATCAGGCGTGGTGTAACCGGAATCGATCAAGTCCGGGTACAGGCCGTAACCAAGAGTACCGATCACGCCACAGGAGTGGCCCATGGCATTCGCGATCTGGGCATAGAATTGGGTACAACTGGTTTTACCATTGGTACCGGTGACACCCATGATACGCAGCCGCTGACCAGGTTCGCCATGGAAACGCCCGGCGATGGCACTGATCCGTCTCACCAGATTTTCCACAGCGATGACGGGCACGCCTTCGAACCATTGCACACCCTGCCAATTGCCTCCAGCCTGGGCCAGGACCGCAACCGCTCCCTGCGCGACGGCTCCGGGAATATAATCGCGGGCATCATGATTCCTGCCGAAGCAGGCGATGAACAATTCGCCCGGCTTGAGACTACGACTGTCCATGCTCATGCCTGACACACGGATCGCAGCCGCATTGAGCGACTGATCATCGGGAAGGTTGACCAGGTCCTGCAACAGGTTTTCCAACGTCATCTCATTCACGAGCTGTTCCGCCGTATTCATAGCACAACCCCCCTCATCGGGCAGTCAATCGCAGTTGATTCAGTGAGTCGTCGTTCTGTGGTGGTACTTCGAGTAGCCGCATGGCACCCGCCGCAATCCTGGAAAAAATCGGGGCAGCCACCTGGCTGCCATAGCGCTGCGTGCCCTGAGGCTCGTTGATGATGACCACTACCACGATGCGCGGATCATCGGCAGGCGCGTAGCCGGCAAACATGGAATTGGTCAGGTTCGCTTCATAGCCTCTGGCTCCGACCACCCGGGCCGTACCGGTCTTTCCCGCCACCCGGTAAAAGGGCACACTGGCGCCATCGAATCCACCGCGATCAACATCAACCACGGCCTCGAGCATTGCCTGCACTTCCCGGGTGATACCTTCGTCCAGCACCCGCCTCTCTGACTGCCCACCGGGCAGGCCACCACCGCCCCCTTTCAGCAGACTGACCTGCCGGAATATGCCGCCACTGGCCAGCACGGCATAGGCCTGGGCCAACTGCAGGGTTGTGGTGGAAAGTCCGTACCCAAATGACAGTGTCGCCGTTTCAATGTCATGCCAGACACGGTGACTGGGCAACATTCCGGTCTGCTCACCGGGGAACCCCGTGGCGATGCCTTCGCCGAAGCCGACCCGCTGCAATACGTCACGCAAGGGCTCATGGCCGATCTGCAGGGCCGTGAGCGCGGTTCCGACATTGCTTGATTTGACAATGACCTGCTCGAGACTGATTTCGCCGTAGTCATTGCCGCGATCATTGACACTGTCTCGGCCGACCCGGATCCGGCCGGGGCTGGTGTCGAGCAGCGAATGGCGATTGAACTGCCCGGTTTCCAGCGCCGCCACCGCAGTGAAGGGCTTGATGGTTGAACCCGGTTCGAACAGATCGGTCACGGCCCGGTTGCGCAAACTGCCGAAGTCACCCAGGGACTGGCGATTATGCGGATTGAAAGAGGGCTGGTTCACCATGGCCAGCACTTCACCGGTCTCCACATCCAGCACCACGGCAGAGGCGGCTCGAGCCTGTCGCTGAACAAATTCGGCCTTCAGTTCACGGTAGGCAAGATTCTGGATACGGAAGTCGATACTGAGCTCCAGCGCCCGACCCGGTTGTGCCTGTTCCAGCGTATTGAGCTCACGGATGATCCGGCCCCGGCGATCTTTCATGACCTGCTGACGACCCGGCACACCACGCAGCCAATCATCATAGGCCAGCTCCAGCCCTTCCTGTCCTTCATCATCAATATTGCTGAATCCGATAAGCTGCGCTGTGATCTCGCCCTGGGGGTAATACCGCTGGTACTCCTGACGCGAATACACGCCATCAATGCCCAGGGCCAGAACACGATCCGCTTCCAGAGGGGGCATACGGCGCTGCACGTACATGAATTCGCGCCCGGCATTATTGGCAATGCTTTCCGACAGATCCTCCACATTCAGATCCAGGGCATCTGCCAACTGCTCGATGTGTACCGGATTGCCTGCAATTTCGCGGGGGTTGAGCCAGATCGATTTTACCGGTGAACTGATGGCCAGGGGCTCTCCGTTACGATCAGTGATCATGCCCCGGTGTGCCATGATGGGCTCGGTCCGCAGTGTCCGGGCATCGCCCTGTCCCTGCAGAAAGTCCCGCTCGACCACATTGAGGCTCAGCACTTTCCATACAAGCGCAATGACACCCAGCAAGAGTACTGTCAGCACCAGATACAGGCGCCAGGTTCCGGTGATTGGGGGTACTGTCTTACTCATATCGCACCACCACGATATCCGACCAGTCGGGCACATGCATGTTCAGTTCTTCCATGGCACGACGCTCAATCCGGCTCTCCAGGCCAAATGTACTCTGCTCGATCAATAGCTGGCCCCACTGCACCTCCAGCGCATTGCGCTCGGCGCGAAGCTGCTGCAACTCATGCAGGGCATAACGACTCTTGTGCGTGCTGTGGACAACCGCGATGCCGGTGATCAGCAAGACCAGCAGCAGTCCTGACAGGAGGAGAAAACCGGGATTCAACAGGCGCAGTCCCACGACTGCAGAAAATGGCCCCTGCAAAAACTGTGTGTCCTGGCCTTTATTGCTTTTTCTTGCCATTATCAATCCACCTGTAACAATCGCATTCAGGCAATCGTTCCTTGCCCGGTCCGCTCGGCCACTCGCATCACGGCGCTGCGTGCGCGCGGGTTGTTGGCAACTTCTTCACCCTGCGGCTTTACGGCCCCATCGATCCGGCGCAGTCGGGACACGATTTCCGACTGCATCACGGGAAGCCCCCGAGGCAGATCTTCCCCTTTCTCTTCACGCCGGATGAACTGCTTGACCATACGGTCTTCCAGTGAATGGAAACTGATCACGACCAGGCGCCCCCCTGGACGCAAAACAGAAACAGCCTGCTCGAGGCAGGCCTGCAACTCTTCCAGCTCACTATTCACATGAATACGGATCGCCTGGAACGAACGTGTGGCCGGGTGTTTGTGCTTTTCCCAGTTGGGATGTGCCACCTTGATGATTTCAGCCAGCTGCGCCGTTCTCTCGATTGGCGCCAATTGCCTTTCCCTTACTATGGCCCGGGCAATGCGACGTGAATAACGCTCGTCACCATAGCGGTACAGGACGTCTGCGATTTCGGCCTCTGCTGCGTTGGCAATCCACTGCTCCGCGCTCTGACCAGCTTCCGGATTCATTCTCATGTCCAGGGGACCGTCATGACTGAAACTGAAACCCCGTTCCGCATCGTCGAGCTGCGGGGACGAAACCCCCAGGTCGAGCAACACGCCGTGTACGCTGCCGTGCCAACCCAGATCACGTACATAGGATTCAAGACTGGCGAAGCCACCATGCCGGACAATACAACGTGCATCCCCGGCGAATCGTGCATTGGCCACGCGGACCGCTTCCGGATCCTTGTCGATTGCCAGCAGGCGACCATCGGTATCCAGTTGCTCGAGAATGCGGGCCGCATGCCCTCCACGACCGAAGGTTCCGTCCACGTAATGACCGGAGTTCGATGTGAGCAATGCCTTTACTGCCGGCTCTAGCAACACTGTCTGATGACCCTGCGCCACTGTCATATGCCGACCCGCTTGTGGAATTTCCTTACCCGTTTTGGCCCGCCAGAAGTGCGGACCCTGCCACCTATCACAACCTGTACAGAAAGCGACCAACCTAGAGCGACAACTGCTTCATCTCCTCGGATAACTCGCCTGCGGTGCCTGCTTCCTGCGTCCATACATCCATCTGCTCGCTCCAGAGTGCTTCACTCCAGATCTCGAATTTCTTGCCCTGGCCCACCAGCGCCACGTGTTTGTCCAGTTCTGCGTAGCTGCGCAACACCTGCGGCAACAGTATCCGGCCACTACCGTCCATCTCCAGATCAGTCGCATAACCGATCAGCATTCGTTGCACCCGACGAGCGTGGGGGTCGAAACTCGGCAAGCGATCCAGCTTTGCCTGTATCTCATCCCATTCGTCGACCGGATACAGCAGAAGGCATTTCTGCTGTGTGTCGATCGTTGCAACAAGTCGGCCGGAGTAACGATCGAGCAACATCTCGCGATAGCGTGATGGCACTGCCATTCGCCCTTTCGCGTCGAGATTGATGTTGTTCAGGCCACGAAACACGGAAATCACCTTGCGCTTGATGAAGCTTCAGTAGCCATTCGGGGACCGAGTCCCACTTTGCTGCCAAACGCCCCACTTGATCCCACTGAATTACACTTCTATGCCACTTTTTGCCACTTTGCGACACTATAGGCACACAAAAATCCCAGTGCAAGCATTTTTGCCCGTTAATGCGGGTAAAAAACCCTGAAAATCCGGGAAACTGGCGCAATTCGCTTAGAAAAGGGAGCAATAAGAAAGGAAATAAAGCGACCCATCAGAATGATAGGGCCGCTAGTTAAAGCACTTTATGAAGTGTCGGTCCGCAACACTACGGGCGAAGGAAATTTGGGGCGAGCCAGCCTGTAAGCCGGGTTCTGTCGAGGACAGTCATTCATCTTTGACCGGCATCACTGCCGGCCTCTAGCGGCCTACCCGGACCCGGTGCGAGCAACACCATGGGGCCCCTATTTGGCCTTGCTCCGAACGGGGTTTGCCGTGCCACGAACTGTTACCAGTCGCGCGGTGCGCTCTTACCGCACCCTTTCACCCTTACCGCCCGGCTCTCACCGGGGTTGGCGGTCTGCTCTCTGCTGCACTTTCCGTGGGCTCACACCCCCCAGGCGTTACCTGGCGTTCTGCTCTACGGAGCCCGGACTTTCCTCCAACCCCAGCCGGGAACTGCGCGCATGGCGTCAGGCCCAGCCTGTGGGGTCAGCGACTGCCCGGCTGACTCGGGCGCAAGAGTAAGGCAGCGCCCGAAAGAATACAAGAATAATTGGAAAAGCCCTATGGTCAGGGAGCATCATCCACTCCACAATGGTGCAGTCTTCAGGGAAAACGACGCCATGTACAGACCAAACAGATTGCTTTCTGTCCTGCTGCTCCTGGTACCGGGACTCTTTCTGCTGGCCGGCGCCCTCCTCTATACCCAACGCGCCCCGGCACTGCAGACACTGGCCAACGCCCTGCTGCGGCAGGAATTCCTGTTCGCCGCAGCC
>PWQG01000428.1 GCA_003556835.1 Gammaproteobacteria bacterium | reverse complement strand
CAGCAGGGGGTCCATGGATTCGAAGGTGTGCCGGTGTTCTTCACTGACATCATCGGTGAAGTTCAACTGCACCAGCCTGCGGGTGTCGCGATTCATGGTGGTTTCCCGCAGTTGCAGGGGATTCATTTCCCCCAGGCCCTTGAAGCGCTGCACATTGATCTTGCCTTTTTTCTTCTCGGCCTGGATACGGTCGAGTATGCCGTCCTTCTCGTCTTCGTCCAGGGCGTAGTGGACTTCCTTGCCGACATCGATGCGGTACAGCGGCGGCATGGCCACATAGATCCGACCCGCATTCACCAGGGCCGGGAAGTGGCGCAGAAACAGGGCGCAGAGCAGTGTGGCAATATGCAGGCCGTCAGAGTCCGCATCCGCCAGGATACAGATCTTGCCATAGCGCAACCCCTCCAGATCCTCGGAGCCCGGATCGACCCCAAGGGCCACGGCGATATCGTGCACTTCCTGGGAGGCCAGGATTTCCGACGGGTCCACTTCCCAGGTGTTGAGGATCTTGCCCCGTAGCGGCATGATCGCCTGGGTCTCGCGGTCGCGGGCCTGCTTGGCCGAACCGCCGGCCGAATCACCCTCCACCAGGAACAGCTCACCGGCCATCACATCATTGGTGGAACAATCGGCCAATTTTCCGGGCAATGCCGGGCCGGATGTCACCTTTTTGCGTGCTACCTTGCGACTGGCCTTCATGCGACGCTGGGCGTGATTGATGCACAGTTCCGCCAGGGTCTCGGCTTCGCTCGTGTGCTGGTTGAGCCATAGACTGAAGGCATCCTTGACCACACCGGAGACAAACACTGCACTCTGACGCGAGGACAGGCGTTCCTTGGTCTGGCCGGAAAACTGCGGGTCGGACATCTTCAGGGAGATGACATGGGAACAACGCTCCCAGATGTCGTCCGGTGTCAGCTTCAGTCCGCGCGGCAACAGGTTGCGGAATTCGCAGAACTCACGCATGGCATCAAGCAGACCGGTGCGCAAGCCGTTGACATGGGTGCCGCCCTGGGTGGTGGGGATCAGGTTGACGTAGCTCTCGGCCGTCACCTCTCCGCCTTCGGGCAGCCACTGTACTGCCCAGTCCACGGCCTCGTCACTACCAGCCAGGGAGCCGGTGAAGGGATCTTCCGGCAGCACCGGCCAGCCCTGTGTGGACTGCAGCAGGTAGTCGGTCAGCCCGTCCTCGAAATACCACTCCTCGCTCTGTGACTTGTCTTCACTGTTGACCTTGTCGATGAAGCGCAGCCGCAGTCCCGAACACAGCACGGCCTTGGCTCGCAGCACATGCTTGAGTCGGGAGATGGAGACACGGGGCGAGTCGAAGTATTTTTCATCCGGCAGGAATCGCAGCGTAGTGCCGGTATTACGTTTGCCAACCGTACCCACCTCTTCCAGTTCGCTGACTTTCTCGCCGTTCGCGAAGCGCATCTGCCAGCGCTTGCCGTCGCGGCGGATATCAACTTCCAGATGATGGGACAGGGCATTGACCACCGACACCCCGACCCCGTGCAGGCCACCGGAGAACTGGTAGTTCTTGTTGGAAAACTTGCCACCGGCATGCAGGCGGCAGAGGATCAGTTCCACCCCGCTGACACCGTGCTCCGGATGGATGTCGACCGGCATGCCGCGACCATCGTCGCTCACCTCGATGAAGCCATCCTTCTCCAGGGTCAGCACCACTTCACGGGCATGTCCGGCCAGGGCTTCATCGACGCTGTTGTCGAGCACTTCCTGTACCAGATGATTGGGTCGGGTGGTGTCGGTGTACATGCCCGGGCGGCGGCGTACCGGATCCAGGCCGGTCAATACCTCGATGGCATCGGCGGTGTATTGCTCAGTCATGCAGGGTCGATCCTTGTCATTGATGCGCGGAAGTGACGGACCGGATTATAACCAGACCCGGTGGCGGGTGTCAGTGCGAGCCGGTTCAGTAGCCTTCCGAATTGAAATCGACCTCGAGGTCGTAGTCGGGAACCCGCTCAACCGCCGATTCGATAGTGCCGTCGGCTCCCAGTTCAAGCCAGCGATAGGCGGGCGCCCGATCGTCCAGGGTGAAATCGGTAACACCAGGCTTGAACTGGATACAGGTGGAGGGGGAGCAGAGATAACGGATACCGTTGTGCTCGAAATCCAGCTCCTGGTGAATATGACCGTAGAGTACGGCCCGCACGCTCGTATGGCGATCAAGCACCTCGAGCAGACGCTCAGCCTCATGCAGGCCGATCCCCTGCATCCAGTCGGCCGTGCCGGGATGCGGATTGTGGTGCAGACAGACCAGGCTGTGCTGCACCGTTTCATCTGCATCGGCTTCAACCAGCATCTGTTCGAGCCACTCCAGCTCCGAACTCTTCAGGCGACCATGGACCTCGCCAGGCACACTGCTGTCGAGCATCAAGATCTGCCAGTTGCCAAGCCTTATGCGCTTTTCCAGCGCGGCGGAATGGCGCTCAAGGCGCCGCATGACCGAAGCCCGATCGTGGTTACCGGGAATCCAGTAGAACGGACGCCCGAAGCGCTGAATGGCATCGGCAAAATGATGATAGGCCTCCTCACTGGCATCCTGGGCAATATCACCGGTGGCCAGGACCAGTTCGAACGTCGCCTCCCGCTCCGAGACGAGGTCGAGCACCCGGTCGAGGCTTTCCCGGGTATTGAGTTCAAGCAGGCGCGCGTCCGGCTTCCCGTACAGATGGGTATCCGTGATCTGCACGATCCGCAGCACCTTGCCTGCTGGCTGTCCGGCCATACCATAATCTCTTGTTGCGGCCCCCCGTGACGGGGACGCTTGTACCCAGCTGCATCAGGGACAGCTGGCCTGAAGAATCTCCGGCGACTCCATGCTGGCTCCGGCAGAGAGACAGATTGTCAGCCACTCGCCCAGAAATTCATTGATCTGCTTCTTTTCGTCCTGATGATACATGTTCCTGTTGGGTGTGGCATAGCGCGGTTCAAAACCACGTCGTCCCTGATAACTAACCACCTCCGCCGTGGCTGCGTCATGATAGACCCGGATACCAATCACGGGCGTTCGATGCCAATCACCGAATCCGTAATGCGCAGACAGCTCCACAGTCGCGGTATACGGAAAGACCTCGAGCAATTGCAGGCTCACAACCAGCTCGCTGCCTGAGCCACCCGGCGCACTGATACGAAATGCCCAGCTGCCGTCCACCAGCACACTACCCGGCACCGCCTCCTGCATCCGGGCGCCAATACGCGCCGCCGACACCTCGCTGAGCGCTTTCAGTTCGGGTATCAATTGGCACAAACGGATATAATTCGCATCGCATTCGGCCATGTAGCGTGGCAGGTCCAGACGATAGCCTTTTGTTCTGTGTTTCACGTTCGCGTACTTCTCCCTTACAGGCATCGGCCACTGCCGGAAAAAATCGAGTCTTCATTCAGGAACAGCCACTGCACGGCCAACAACGTCATGGCATTGTTCAGCTGCCCGGACTGCATTGCCCGCCGAGCCTGCTCCAGATTCAGACAGACCACACGTATGTCCTCGTGCTCCTGATCACAGCCGTGGACACCGCCTGCGACACTGGCATCCACCGTACCGCAGAAAAGATGTATCCGCTCGTTGCTGCCACCCGGGCTGCTGTAATATTCATGAATGGGCCACAGCTCCTGTATAGCACAATCTGCCTCTTCCCGCGCTTCCCGTCGGGCAACATCCTCTGGAGTCTCGCCAGACTCAATCAATCCGGCCACCAGTTCCAGCAACCAGGGGCTGTCACCAGAGGGCCTGGCAAGTGATGGCTCTGCGGCAAAAGCACCCACCCGGAATTGCTCCACCAGCACAAGTTCACGCCTCGTCGGGTCAAGCAACAGCACGCCAACCGCCGGCGGGCGCAGGAACACTTCGCGATGCAGTGCATCACTCTTCCCGCCACGAAACAGTCGATGCCGCAGCCGCAGGCGATCCACAGCAAAAAACCCGTCAAACATCCGCTCTCGGTCCAACAACTCGGCATCCCCCCGCTCGAACAGAGGCTGATCGGAATACCGGGATATGGGATCATCTGACATGCACGGGCTCCTCTCCGGGATCAGGAAAGACCGGTCATTATGCACTCGAGAATCAGGATATGCGAATGGAACTGAACTCCGGCGGCCGAGACAGGCCGCCGGGCAGCAAGGGATCAGTTCGCGGTGCGTGCCAGTCGATAACGTACCAGGGGTTCGAGCAATCGGTACCAGATTGAACAGGCGCGAACCGGCCGCTCCACGGACACCAGGCAGATACAGTCGGTATCTTGACTCGCGGTGGGCTGGTGGGCTTCTCCGACATTGCGCACCACAAAATCCCCCTGGCTGTACTTGCCATCGGCATCGGAAAAGCTGCCCTTGAGCAGAACGGTGATCTCTTCACCACGGTGCTCATGCTCGGGCATACGGCCGCCGGCACTGATATCGTAGAGTGC
The DNA here is from genome assembly GCA_003556835.1 of Gammaproteobacteria bacterium. Classification (GTDB taxonomy): domain Bacteria; phylum Pseudomonadota; class Gammaproteobacteria; order Pseudomonadales; family Pseudohongiellaceae; genus PWQG01. Next base: position 7,121 of record PWQG01000428.1, on the reverse strand, counting down.
CGTTTCCCGCTGCGCATCACCGATATCCAGGGGAGCGATCCGCAAGGACTTGCCGAATTGCGCCCAGCTCATCCGGGCCAGCCCCGGTCCGACCAGTTTCTGCAGTGCAGATGGCAGCCGGGCCACAAACGCGTCTTCGGCAACCGGCGTCGACGGCTTGGCCACCGCCTCCGTTTCCGGTTCGGACTCGCCCGCGTCAATACGCTGCATGATCGCCTCGAAGCTCGCCTGCTCGACATCGGGATCCGGCGCCTCCGGCTCCAGGCTGGTAAACAGCTCGCAGCCGACATCGGTCAGACGCTGTACCCGCATCCGGCACTTACCGCAGAAATGCAGGTGTGCGGAAACGCACAGAGCCTGTGACACCGGCAGCGTTCCCGCCGCAAAATCAGTGAGGAAGCGTGAATCGGGATGAAACGACGTCATAAATAAACCTGCTGACTCATTTATCAATCAGTATCTGCATTTTGCTCAGTGCAAGCCGGATTCTGGATTTGACCGTGCCCAATGGCAGACGCATCTCCTCTGCCACTTCGTTATGCGACTTGCCTTCCATGAAGGCCTTGAACAGCACCTGGGCCTGCTCATCGGGCAGGCTGGCCATCGCGCTGCGGATCTGGTTTTGGACACGTCGCTTTTGCAGATCGACTATTGGCTCGGGCGACTCCAGCTCGTGCCAGATGTCCTCGGCATCGATTTTCCGGTCCCGCCGTTGACTTCGCCGGATAAAATCAATTCTTGTGTTACGCGCAATCGTGTATAGCCAGGTGGTGGCACTCGCTTTGCTGCTGTTGAAGGATGCCGCCTTGCGCCATACCTTGATCATGACCTCCTGGGTGATTTCCTCGGCCTGTGTCCAATCACCACCGCCGTTTTTCATCAGGAAGGCCCGGATCAATGGAGCGAAATGCGCAAACAGCTCCTTGAAGGCGGCCCGGTCCTGATGATCTGCAATCTTCTTGAGACAGGGTGCCCAGGGATCCCCATCCACTTTCCGCCCTGCGTGCTGCATTGGCTTCCCGTCGTTCTGAACGCGTAATGGCTGATTCACGACATGCCTCTCCGGCTTCTGATGCAAAGTTTCCCCTGTACCTACGCCGGCCTGTCAGGACCGGATCACTGGACCACGCCGTTGATCCGGGCATCGCATCATGTCGTAACAAGACCCACAGTATAAACATCGGACAACGGGCGCCGCCACCACAGCGTGGACCAACCGCCACAGCAGCGCTGTCCACCAGCAAAGAGATGCCTTCCTATGGTGACGGATATGGAAATGGTCAATGCAACGCGGCGCCGCGCCCTGCTCGACGACTTCAGGCGCTTCCATCGCTGCGCCGGTCCCGGGAAACTCGACGAAGCCGATGAGTTGGATCGACTGTATACAGAAGACATCGAATTCCGGGATCCTGTGCACACCCTGCATGGCCGCCTGGCCCTGCGCCGCTACCTGCGCTCATTGTATGATGGCTGTGAACGCATCGACTTCGAGTACCAGGATGAATTGCTGACCGACCATATGGCGAGTATTGTCTGGGATATGCATTTACGACATCCTCGATTGCGTGGCGGCCAGCCGATTGCAGTCCGGGGCATGACACTGATTCGCTTCACCGACAGGATTTTCTACCAGGAAGATGTATATGATCTGGGCAACATGCTGTACCAACACATTCCGGTCCTGGGTCGGGTGATCCAGCATATCAAACGGCGGCTGGCTGCCTGAGCTTTGCCAAGCGAACCGCCTGGCCCGCTACAGTCAGTCGACAGCACAAGGAGCAGATCATGGCAGGGGACGTTCTCAGCATCTGGATCACCGGGGGTGGCTCCGGTATCGGTGCAGCGCTGGCGCGGCACTACGCGGCGCAGGGCCACCGGGTGATCATCAGCGGTCGCAACGCGCAAAAACTGCAGGAAATCAGTGAGGGCAGTGACGGACATATCCAGCCGCTGGTGTTCGATGTCAGTGATGACGATGCCAGCACCACTACCAGCCAGGCGTTGCAGGAACTCACCACGCATCTCGATCTGCTGATCATGAATGCCGGCAGCTGTGAATACATCCGCGCCCCCGAACTGGACACAGCGCTGTTCCGTCGGGTCATGGACAGCAATTATTTCGGCATGATCAATACCCTGCGTGCGGCCCTGCCACTGCTGCGTGAAGCGCCTCACAGACCCCATGTGGTGGGCATCTGCAGCCTGGCAGGGCTCATCGGCTTCCCCCGTGCCGCTGCCTATGGTGGCTCCAAAGCGGCAGCCGCCTACCTGGTGCATGCCCTGCGTACCGACTTTGGCGACCTGCTGGATACCACCGTGGTCAATCCGGGATTCATTCGCACACCGATGACCGAGCAGAACCGATTCCCCATGCCTTTCCTCATGGAAGCGGACAAGGCGGCGGCGCTCATTGCACGCCGAATCCGCCGGCGGCCTATGACGGTCAATTTCCCGCGCCGTCTTTCGGCCATCCTGCAGCTGGGTCGCCTGTTCGCCCCGATCTGGTACCGGATGTACATGCGATCAGCAGACAGCCTGGGGCGGAAGAAAAAGGCCAGCGGCAAATGAGCGGATCCGCTCCGGTCGAACACAGCGCGCTGTACACGGGAATGGTCCGGCATCATCGCCTCTCGCCACGACGTCATCTGTTCCGTTACCGGCTCTGCATGGTCTACCTGGATCTCGCCGAAATCGACTCGGTGCTGCAGCGCAGTCCATTCTGGTCCCGCCGGCCTGCCCTTGCCCGCTTTTGCCGCAGTGATTTTCTGCGGCCCGGGGTCGAGGACCTGGATCAGGCCGTGCGCGATTGCGTGGAGGAGCAGACCGGGCAGCGACCCCGGGGTGCGATCCGGCTGCTGACCAATCTGCGCTACTTCGGGGTATTGATGAATCCGCTGAGCTGCTACTACTGCTTTGACGAGCAGGACCGCCTGGAGTGGATCGTGGCCGAGGTCACCAACACACCCTGGCGTGAAAGCCGGGCCTATGTCATCCCCTGTGGCGATACAAAAAACAATCGTCACAGCTTCGACAAGACCCTGCATGTTTCCCCCTTCATGCCCATGGACATCCGTTACCACTGGCGGGCCAGCAACCCCGGCAGACGCCTGGCCCTGCATATCAGCAACCACCGGGACGGGCAGGAGGTCTTCAACGCCACGCTGGTCCTGCACCGCAAGGAAGCAACGCCCGGCAATCTGAATCGCCTGTTATTGACGTATCCGCTGATGAGCGCGCGAATCGCCATCGGGATCTACTGGCAGGCACTGAAACTGTTTATCAAACGCGTCCCTCTGTACCGACATGGAGCCGATTACACACGATGAAAAACCAGGGAACTATGGAGCAGAACCTGCTCGAAACGTCGCGGACCTCAGGTCGTGCCGCGGCCGAAACAAAACGGCAGACTCCGACCAGTCGGCTGGACCGCTGGTCACGACGCGTGGTCTTCCGCGTACTCTCGCGACTGACCCGGGGACAGATTGTGCTGGAGGAGAACGGCGAAACATGGCAGTTCGGATCCAGGGAAAACCAGGACCTCTTTGTCCATATCGTGGTTCACGATCCCGCCGCTTACCGGACCGTGGCCTTCGGCGGCAGCACGGGTGGCGCCGAAGGCTATATGGCGCAGCAGTGGAGCTGTTCGGACCTGGTCGCGCTGGTGCGCATCATGGTCGCGAATATGAAGGTGCTGGACAGCATGGATTCAGCGCAATCGATCTGGCGCAAGCTGGGTAACCGCCTCTTGCACACACTGCAACGCAATAATCGCGAGGGTTCACGCCGTAATGTGTCGGCGCACTATGATCTTAGCAACCGCTTCTTTGCCACCTTTCTGGACCCCGAAATGATGTACTCTGCCGCCATCTTCCGCCACCCGGATCAGTCGTTGGATGAGGCGGCGGTGAACAAGCTCGAGCACATCTGTCAGCGCCTGCAACTCGCGGCCTCGGATCACCTGCTGGAAATCGGCACGGGCTGGGGTGGCATGGCCATTCATGCGGCACGCGAGCATGGCTGCCGGGTGACCACCACCACACTATCGCGGGAACAATATGAACATGCCTGCACCCGCGTTCGGGAAGCCGGACTGGAAGACCGGATCACGGTATTGCTGAAGGACTACCGGGACCTGGACGGGGAGTACGACAAACTGGTGTCGATCGAGATGATCGAGGCCGTGGGCCATCAGTACTATCGGGACTATTTCAGCCGCTGCGCCAGCCTGCTCAAACCCGACGGATTGATGCTGCTGCAGGCGATCACCATCTCCGATCAACGCTATGAACAGGCCCTGCGCAGCGTGGATTTCATCCAGCGCTACATCTTCCCTGGCGGCTGCCTGCCGAGCAACAGTGTCATGGCTATGCACATTGCCCGTGACACCGACATGCAGATCATCGGCCTGGAAGACATCACCAGTGACTACGCCCTGACGCTGCAGCACTGGCGCCACCGATTCCTCGCCCGCGCCCGGGACATCGCAGAACAGGGCTTCAGCGAAGAATTCCTGCGCATGTGGGATTTCTACCTGGCGTATTGCCAGGGTGGTTTCATGGAGCGGGTCATCCATACCGCACAATTGCTGATCGCACGCCCGGAATTCCGCCTGCAACCCTTGCAGTGCCGTAACGGAGGCACAAGCACGTGAACTTCTCCGCCGCCCAGCGCTCCCTTTCCGCAAAGCGCTCCCAGGTGCTGATCACCGCCTCGCTGTTCCAGCTCGGGTGGCTGCTCTGCGTGATCGGCGGCACGGTGGTGGCGCTTCCCACCACCGCCCTGGTGCTGGCGGTACATTTCCACCTCGCAGACCAGCCCCGACAGGAGTTGCAATTTGCCGGTTTTGCCGTGCTGATCGGCCTGGTCTGCGACTGGCTCCTGTTGCAGGCCGGCGTGCTGCGGTTTGGCGAGGCATGGCTTCAGCCCTTGTGGCTGCTCTGCCTGTGGCCCCTGTTTGCCACCAACTTCAGCCGGGTGCTGCGCCTCTTCCACGATCGGTTGCTGCTCTGCGCCCTGCTGGGCGCCGCTGCTGCCCCGATCTCCTATTTTGGCGGCAGTCGCCTTGCCGGCATTGAGTTGCTGGAACCGCTCTGGCTGGCATTACTGCTCATTGCCTGCACGTGGGCGGTGGTTTTTCCGGTCATGATGATAATTCACCAGAAACTGATGCGGCGGAGATTTCCATGAAGCGACTTTTCAGACATGTCCTGTATCCGGCGCTAGCCGCCCCACTCTTGATCGGCCAGGCGATTGCCATGAATTCCAATGAAGAGGCCCCCTGGGCGGTCGGCTCCGTCTATTCCGAAGACGGGAAAACACTATTGTACCGTGAACATCTGTATGCCGATGACCCGGACATTGATCATCCAACGCGAGTCCTGTACCTGACCCCGGAAGGCGAACGATTCGCTGAAAAAGTACTGGATTACAGTCAGTCATTGAGCGCACCAGCAGTAGATTTCCGCGATCATCGCAATCAGGCCCGCATCCGCACCAGCTCACAGGGCGAACGCAACAGCCAACCGGAACGGATCCAGGTGGCTTTCCGCCCGGATGACTCGGAACGCCTGCGGGAGAGCGAACTGCGATATAACGATTCCCTGATCGTGGATGCCGGCTTTGATGCCTACATCCGGCAGAACTGGGACGAACTGACCGAGAACGCGCGCCTGGTCGCCAACTTCCTGGTGCCTTCGAGACTGGACACGGTGCGGGTGGCACTGACCGAAACCGACCGCAGCGACTGCCGGACGGAACAGGAAGACATCTATTGCTTTGAAGTCCGTCCCGCCGGCTTTTTGCGGGTGGTCAGCTGGTTCGTCGATCCCATTCGCGTGGCCTACGATCAGGAAACGCGTCGCCTGGTACTCTACGACGGCCTGGGGAATATCCCGGATGAGGCGGGCGACAATCGCAATGTGCTGATCCGCTACGAATATGCGGACCGGCCCTAGGCCTAGCGGGGTCTGGTGGGGTTTGGCGGCTGCCCGAGTCGATGGGGTATAATGCCGGCTTTTGAGCGCAGGAAGATTGCATGCCATTGCCAAGCCCCGTCAAACGCCAACACATCCACACCCGCTCCATCGAGTTCGCCGGTTACGAGCGTGAAGACGGCCTCTTCGACATCGAGGCGCAGATGACGGACACCAAGACCTACGCATTCAGCAACAACTGGCGCGGCACCATCGAACCGGGAGAAGCCTTGCACCGCATGTTGCTGCGCCTGACCATCGATGAATCCTTCCACGTGCATGATGTGGAGGCCGATACCGAAAGCAGCCCCTTTGCTGTCTGCCCGGACATCACTCCGCAGTACAAAAAACTCATCGGCCTGAAAATCGGGCCGGGCTGGCGCAAGGAAATCCGGCAACGGGTCGGGGGAGTCGAGGGCTGCACCCACATCACGGAACTGCTCTACCCCATGGCCACGGTGGCGATCCAGACCATCAAGCCACTGCAGAACCATCGTCGCCGGGTGGCCGACTCGGAGACACCGCGCTATGCCGGCCGCCCCTTCGTGCTCAATACCTGCCACGCCTGGTCGGAACACTCGCCAGTGGTGAAAGAGAACGCCCCGGACTACTACATCCCGCTCAAAGAAGCCTCTGATTGAAGAAGTCCTGAACCATCCGCATGGCCCACTAGTCCTGTGCCAGGGGGATCAGGAGAGTGACCGCCACGCCCTCGTACTCGCGCACATTGTCCGCCCGGATCTGCCCCTGATGGAATTCGGCAATCAGGCGGGCGATATGCAGGCCCATGCCCAGGTGTGGTTCCCGCTGCTTGTCCTGGGGTCGCACCGAAATCATCGAGTCGAATAGGCGCCCCTTCATTTCATCCGGCAGGTAGGGGCCGTGGTTGCTCACCCGTAACACGGCCCTGTCACGGTATACCCCACAACTGACCACGATGGGTTTTTCATCAAAGGAGAACTCCACGGCATTGGCGATCAACTTGTCCATCAACTGCGCGATATACTCGGGCACGCCGTTGATCGGCACGGGTCCATGCAGGTCGGTCTCGAATTGCGCGTCGGGATAGGCCAGGCGGTAGCCCTCGACGCAACCAGCCACCACCCGGGCAAGATCGATACGCTCCTTTTCCGAGGTCTGCAACATCTG
>PWQG01000412.1 GCA_003556835.1 Gammaproteobacteria bacterium | reverse complement strand
GGCGGCTCCTACGCCGAACTGACCCTGGCCCGCAATGTCGAGGACATGCAATCACTGGCCCTGCGACAACGGGTCATGTGTGATGTCTCGGAACTGAACACGGCCATTGAGCTGTTTGGCCAACCCATGTCAATGCCCGTGGCACTCGGGCCCATCGGTTTCGCCGGCATGTTCGCACGGCGCGGTGAGGTACAGGCGGCACGGGCCGCGCATCATCGGGGGCTGCCCTTCTGCCTGTCCACGGTGGGCATCTGCAGTGTCGAAGAAGTCAGCGAGCAGGCGCCGGTACCGCCCTGGTATCAGCTCTATATGATCCGGGACCGCGAATACATGGGGGAACTGTTGAACCGGGTGCAGGCCTGTCAGTGCCCGGTACTGGTTTTCACCGTGGACCTGCCCGTGGCTGGAGCGCGATATCGTGATGTGCATTCCGGTATGTCGGGCCAACCGGGACTGACCACCAGCCTCAAGCGCGTCTGGCAGGGCGTCACGCGGCCGGCATGGCTCTGGGATGTGCAGCTCAGGGGCCGCCCCCACAGTTTTGGCAACATTGCCGATGCCGTTACGGAAAACAGCGGTTTCAGCTCCTTTGCCGGCTGGGTACAACGCAACTTCGACCCCACGGTGACCTGGGACGATATCGCCTGGGTACGCGAACGCTGGCCCGGTCCGATTGTGGTCAAGGGAATCCTCGACCCCGAGGACGCCCGGCATGCCCTGCACGCTGGCGCCGATGGCCTGGTGGTTTCCAATCACGGTGGGCGTCAGCTCGACGGTGTTCCTTCGGGCGTCGCCGCATTGCCCGCAATCGTGGACACGGTGGCCGGTCAGGTTCCCGTGCTGATGGACGGTGGTGTGCGTTCCGGACTCGACGTGTTGCGTGCTCTGGCCCTGGGCGCCGATGCCTGCCTGCTGGGACGGGCCTGGGCCTATGCCCTGGCGGCCGGCGGCGAGAAGGAAGTGGCGCGCATGCTGGGCATCATGCGCGCCGAACTGCGGGTGGCCATGGCCCTGACCGGCTGCACGGATGTGCGCCAGGCCGGGCGCGAACTGCTGGTCGGAAACACCATGACACCGGGCAGCTCCTGAATACGGGGGCTTCCTCAGTCACGCAGTTCGACCAGTTCCACCCGGCGATTTGCAGAACGGCCAGCTTCCGAGCGATTGCTGGTCATCGGGTTCATCATGCCGGCACCGGCCGATTGCAGACGGTCAGCCGCGATGCCCATTTCGCCGACGAGATGATCCACCACGGCTGTGGCCCGCTCGACGGACAATTGCAGGTTGTAGTCGAAGGCACCCACATCATCGGTATGCCCCACCACCAGCAAGCGCAGCTCCGGCTGCTCCTCCATGAGACTGGCAATAGTCTGCAGCGCCTCATCCGATTCGGGCAAAATCTCGTCGCTGTCAAACGCAAACTGGATATTCTGGACCGCGACCTTGCCATCCTGTACCAGGCCACTGCCCATCTCGTCCGCAGTAAGCGGCCGGTGATCCATGGCAAAATCCATCTCGGCCGGCGTCACCACATCCACCAGGGCCACGGTACCCATGTTCAGGAGTGCGTCGAAGGTGAGCATCGAGACCAGCACCCCTTCCACCGGATGGCGGGCCGCCAGATAACGCACCGGCGAGCTGCGTCCCGCATTGCAACAGCGACGATCAGGCCGCTCGAAATCACCCTGGATGACAAAACCGATACCGTTACGGTAGCCCAGGTCGGATTCGCTCGCCGCGTAGAGAATTTCGAAACCGGCCTCCTCAAGGAGCTGGCGATAATTGCCCTTGATCCGCAGCGTGCTGATGTCATCGATGTCGAACCGGTAGGTATACTCCAGGTGTTCTCCTTCCACGCTTCCCATCGATTCGAATTCGTTTCCGGTCCAGGGTCCGGTGGGCAATGAGATACGATCGTATTCGCTGCGCTCAAAGGTGAATATCCAGGAATCGGCCAGGCGCGGCACCAGCGGATGGTCCCCCGATCCGGCGACATCCTCTGCCGCATGGGACAACGAGGCAACGAACACTGACATCATCAGCAGCAAGCAACAACGGGGCAATCGGTTTCCATTCATGATCCTCTCCTTACTGATTCAACGGAGCCATGCTACCCAACTGTGTTTCGGATCGCCATCGAATACACCCCAATCTGCCAGCCCCGGTCACAATTCCCGGACTGACACCCGCCCCTCGATTGCACGACCGCTCGGCTGCGCAACAAACCGCCCTGAGCCGGGCGAATTGACAGCAGGCTGACAAGGGGCGAAACTTCCCGGCCATCAACAGCGAATCCTTCAGCAGGAGCAGGATATGGCAGCATCGGCCCGCATTACGCTGCACATCGGCAAGGCCATTCCCCAGGGCAATGAAAACGAGACCCGGCGCATCATTGGCCTGTGGAAGGAAATTGAAAAGCATCTGGAAGAGCAGGACTTTGCCGCCCTGGATGGAATCAATGGCACTACCGGGAGTTACCGTATCCTGCTGGACGCCAGTGAGCTGCTGCAGCGATTGGAGCAAGCGCTCACTTACTCGGGATCGTTCACGGCGTACCAGAAAGCCCAGGTAGAGCAGGCCGAGCTGCCCGTGGACGCAAAACTCCATCTGCAGATCCAGAGCACCGGCGGCGAACTCAAGGAAACCGAATCCTATCAGGTGGCCACCATTTACCTGCAGCAACTGGTTCTGCTTGCCAACATCATTGCACCCGGGTCCATACAGATTCTCGATGCCCGTTATATTGGCCCGGGTGCCCACCGCTACGAAGCGCAGAACTTCGATTCGCGCGTTCTGCACGGCGCACTGCGTGCCAGTGTGAACAATGAGTGGCCGCCCCTCAGAAACCTCACTGTGGAGCAGGTCTGGGCCTGGCTGGAGCAGTGCGAGACCAGTCAGACCGATACGGCCATTGCCGATCACAACA
>PWQG01000257.1 GCA_003556835.1 Gammaproteobacteria bacterium | reverse complement strand
CAGCAGCGTCTGCAGCTGCGACTCGGCCGCGTCCGGTTCACCCAGCTCCAGGTTGAGAAGCGCCAGGGAATAGAGGGTTTCCGGGTCGTCCGGAGCTAGTTGCGTCAGGATATTGAATTGCTCTCTGGCCGGCCGCAGCAGGTCGTTCTGCAGCAACATCTGGGCGTAGTTGTAGCGGATCAGTCGATGCCGTGAGTAGCGCTCCACCCCTGCGGCCAGCAACTCCAGGGCCTGCAGTGCCTGGCCCCGGTTCTGCAGCAACTGCGCTTCCACGATCAGTGTCCTGGGGGTATCGCCAAAGCGTTCCCGTGCACGATCCAGCATCTCGCTTGCGTCCTCGCGACGGCCCTGCTGGTCCAGCATCTGCGCCTGGGCATGATAAAGTGAGCTTTCCCCGGGGTATTGCTCCAGCAGTAACGCCATGTCCTGCTGCAAGGCCCGTGCCCTGTGTGGAGGCAGGGAAGGGCTGCGCGCGGACAGGCTGGTGAAGTCAGCCCGCCCTCCCAATTGCAGGATGATCGCCATCTGCTCCATGGCGGCTTCGAGCTGGCCGGTATCCAGCAGCTGGTAGCTCAGGATCAGGCGCGGGTCGATATTGTCGGGATCGCGTTGCACCCAGATGCTGGCCAGTTCCGCTGCGGCGCTTGTCTGGCCGGCCACGGATGCGAACTCGGCAGCCCTGGCGATGACACCGGTGTCATCGGTATCGCGGGCCAGGGTGTGGTAGCGCTGTGCAGCCTCGTCGAGTTCCCCGCGTTGTCCGCCCAGCTCAGCGAGAATCAGCTCGGCGAGTTGTTCGCGGGTGAAATTGCCATAACGTTGTGGCAGTGGCAGGGGCTCCGCCTCGCGCAGAGGGACCGCTGCGGGTACAGCCACCTCCGTTGCCGCGGACTCCGATTCCGGACCGGCGGGGTCGTGCACGCTGGTGCAGGCTCCCTGTCCGAGCAAGAGAGCGACCATTGCCAGCAATTTCCAGCGTACTGTATTTGTCATCAAAAACTCTGCTTCTCGCCGTGAGACCTGGGATTGTAACAAGTTCCGACCGAAAGGGGAGGCCGGTAGTAGTGCAACAGACCGTTCGGAACCCCGGATCCATTCCTTAACTATTCGATGGCTTTCAGCGATAATTCCGGGCGAAATCCCGTCCGATTTCCGGTAATATAGCGCGTTTTTCCGGTCAGAGTTCCTTATGGCGCTGGTGCTGCTAGGTATCAATCACAATACGGCTGATGTCGGTCTGCGCGAGCGGGTCGCCTTTCCTCCTGAGAAGATGGCTGATGCCATGCAGGGCATTGCCGGGCTGGAACACGTCGAGGAGGCGGTCATTGTCTCCACCTGTAATCGGACCGAGCTGTATCTGGACGTCGATCTGGGGCCGGATTTTGCGGATGATCCCAACGCGTTGATGAATGAGGCGTTGATGAGCGTGCAGCAGGAAAAGCTGCTGGCCTGGCTGGCCGACTATCATGGCCTGGAGCCTTCGCAGTTGGCTGGCAGCAGCTATTTTCACTGGCGCGATGACGTGGTGCGGCATCTGATGCGTGTGGCCTGCGGCCTCGATTCCATGGTGCTTGGGGAGCCGCAGATTCTCGGGCAGATCAAGTCGGCCTACGCCGTTGCCCGGGAGCTGGGCGCAGCGCGGGCACGTCTTGGCAAGGCCTTCCAGGAAGCGTTCTCCATTGCCAAGCAGGTGCGCACTGACACAGCGATCGGTGAAAATCCGGTGTCGGTTGCCTATGCTGCAGTGACCCTGGCGGAACAGATTTTCTCCAATCTCGGTGAGCTGCGCGCCCTGCTGATCGGCGCGGGCCACACCATTGAGCTGGTGGCGCGTCACCTGACCGATCGCGGCGTCAAGGAAATCATTGTTGCCAATCGCACGCTGGAGAATGCGGTACGACTGGGTGACAAGTTCGGTGGTGAAGCGATACTGCTGTCGGAAATTCCCGATCGGTTGGCGCGAGTCGACATTGTAGTTTCTTCGACCAACAGCCAGCTACCATTGTTGGGTAAGGGCGCCGTGGAACGGGCCGTCCGGAAACGCAAGCACCGTCCCATACTCCTGCTGGACCTGGCGGTGCCGCGTGATATCGAGCCCGAGGTGGGGAACATCAGCGACGCCTATCTCTACACCGTCGATGATATTCGTGATGTCATCGAAGACAGTGTGAGAAGTCGCTCAGAGGCCGCGGCGCAGGCAGCGTCCATAATCGAGCGTGGCGTCGAGGAATACGCCAGGGAGCTGCGCTCCCTCAATGCGGTTGCTACCCTGCGTGCTTTCCGGGACACGGCGGAAAGCATCCGCGAGGCGGAGCTGGAAAAGGCCCGCAAGGCACTGGAGCGTGGGCAGCCTGCCGTGGATGTGCTGGAAAGCCTGTCCCGTGGGATCACCAACAAACTGCTGCATTCGCCCAGCGTGAAGATGAAGCAGGCCAGCGCGGAAGGGCGGGATGAGCTGGTCAGTCTCACCCGGGAGCTGTTCGATCTGGACGGTGCGGGCGCAGAGATGCCGGACAGGGGGAAGAAACGCTCGTGAAAGCATCGATCCGAGGAAAACTCGAAAGTCTCAGTGAACGTCATGAGGAATTGTCGGCGCTGCTCAGCGATGCCGAAATCATCAGTGACCAGGATCGCTTTCGTGAGTTGTCGCAGGAGTTTGCCGACCTGGAGTCCGTGGTCTCCGCTTTCCGTGAATATCACCGCTGCGAGCAGGAACTGGCTGGAACAGATGAGATGTTGCAGGACGGTGATGAAGAAATGCGCTCGATGGCGCGCGACGAACAGCATCGACTGGAGGAAGAGCTGGAAGCACTGGAACAGGAGTTGCAGAAACTGATGCTGCCCCGCGACGAGCGTGATGATTGCAGTGTCTATCTGGAAATTCGCGCCGGTACCGGTGGTGACGAAGCCGCCCTGTTCTCCGGTGATCTGTTCCGCATGTATCTGCGTTATGCAGAACTCAGGGGCTGGAAGGTGGAGGTGCTGAGCGAGCGTCCTGGTGAGCATGGTGGTTATCGCGAGCTGATTGCCCGGATTGATGGTCGCCAGGTATACGGACACCTGAAGTTCGAATCCGGGGCCCACCGGGTCCAGCGGGTACCCGAGACCGAAACCCAGGGCCGGATTCACACTTCGGCCTGTACCGTGGCGATATTGCCGGTGCCGGACGAGCGACAGGAAATCGAGTTGGACAAGAACGATCTGCGTATTGATACCTTTCGGGCCAGCGGTGCTGGCGGGCAACACGTCAACAAGACCGATTCGGCCATTCGTATCACGCACCTGCCTTCCGGTATCGTGGTGGAATGCCAGGACGAACGATCCCAGCACAAGAACCGGGCCCGTGCCATGTCCCTGCTGCAGGCGAAGCTCAACGACAGGGCCGATCAGGAAGCCGCGCAGGAAACCTCCGATACCCGGCGTCGACTGGTGGGCAGTGGTGATCGTTCGGAGCGGATACGCACTTATAACTTCCCGCAGGGGCGGGTTACGGACCACCGTATCAATCTCACATTGTACAAACTCGGTGAAGTGCTGGGCGGCGACCTGGATGTCGTGATCGGCCCGCTGCTGCAGGAACACCAGGCTGATCTGCTGGCCGAGCTGGCGGCCTGATCCTGGTCATGTCGCATTGTATCAAGAGCGCATTAGGGAAAGCCGCCAGACTGGAAGCCAGCAGTGATACGCCACGGCTCGATGCCGAGCTATTGCTGGCCGAAGTGCTGTCGCGGCCGCGCAGCTTCCTGTTCAGTCATCCCGAGTACCAACTGGACGATACACAGTGGCAGCGGTTCATGGCGCTGCTGGGACGACGGGAGCAGGGGGAGCCGGTCGCCTACCTGCTTGGGCGTCAGGCCTTCTGGAACCTGGAGCTGACGGTGAGTCCGGCGGTATTGATTCCACGGCCGGAGACCGAACTGTTGGTGGAGACGGTCCTTGAATCTTGTGGCAAAGAGCCGCTTGCCGTGCTCGACCTGGGAACCGGTAGTGGCGCGATAGCACTGGCACTGGCCAGCGAGCGTCCACACTGGAAGCTGTGGGCCAGTGATTACAGTGTTGCCGCCCTGGCGGTGGCGGAGGGTAACGCACGCCGCCACGGTCTGGGGAATGTGCAGTTTCTCCTTGGCCGCTGGTTCGATGCGGTGCCCCGGGGAACGATGTTTTCGGTCATTGCCAGCAATCCCCCCTATGTGGCGCCCGACGATCCCCATTTGCGGCGCGGCGCCCTGCCCTATGAACCGGAACCAGCTCTGGTCGCCCCAAAGCAGGGGCTGGCGGATCTGCATGAGATCATCGATACTGCGCCGAACCACCTGCATGGTGGCGGCCTCCTGGTATTGGAACATGGCCACGATCAGGGCGAAGCAGTACGACAAAGGCTGCACGCCAGGGGTTATCGGGATGTGCGGACTCTGCGCGATCTGGCTGGACAGGAGCGCCTCAGTATCGGCTTGAGGCCGGAGGGAAATGAGCATGCGTGATGAACAGTTGCTGCGCTACAGCCGCCAGATCATGTTGCCCGAGATGGACGTGGCGGGGCAGCAGCGTCTGCTGGACAGCTCGGTGCTGATACTCGGAGCCGGTGGCTTGGGCAGTCCGGTGGCCCTGTATCTGGCGGCAGCCGGGGTCGGTCGCCTGCTCATCGCCGATGATGATCGGGTCGACCTGAGCAATCTGCAGCGCCAGATCCTTCACAGCGAAGCGGACATCGACCAACCGAAGGTGGCCTCGGCGCAACGCAGCTTGCAGGCAATGAACGCCGACACGGTGATTGAGCCGCTGCATGAGCGCCTGGATCCGGCCGCCATGCAGCGACTCCTGGCCGGTGGAGATATTGATCTGGTGGTGGATGCCAGCGACAATTTCCAGACCCGCTTCGCTATCAATCAGGCCTGCGTGAGCGCTCGGGTTCCACTGGTCTCCGGTGCCGCCATCCGCATGGAAGGGCAGGTCAGCGTATTTGATCATCGCCGGGACGACTCTCCCTGTTATCGCTGCCTGTACCGCAATGTGGGGGATGAGGATACGAGTTGTGCCAGCAATGGGGTGATGGCGCCGCTGGTGGGCATCATCGGCTCGGTGCAGGCAATGGAAGCGGTGAAGTTGCTCGCCGGAATCGGCCAGAGTCTGGTCGGACGCCTTCTGTTGCTTGATGCCACGAACCTGCAATGGAGAGAGCTGCGATTACCCCGGGATCCCGACTGCCCGGTCTGTGGCCGCTCACAATCCGGTTGATGTTCAGCGGGCCGGGCGCTATGATGCGGGCGCCAATGACGAGAGTACACTATGCAAGTATCCGAAACTGCTGAAAAAGTTCCATTTTCCACCTTCAAGCTGGTGGAGCCCCTCAATCGGGCCATTGCCGACCTGGGTTTTGAATACTGTACCCCGATCCAGGCCGAGAGCCTCAGGCACACCCTGCAGGGGCATGATGTTACCGGCAAGGCGCAGACCGGTACCGGCAAGACCGCGGCCTTTCTCATCACCCTCATGAATGACATGCTGAACAATCCCATTGAGGAGGAACGTTTCATCGGTGAGCCCAGGGCCCTGGTGATTGCCCCGACCCGGGAACTGGCGATCCAGATTGCCAATGACGCACGCGACCTGGGCAAATATACCGACCTGCACACGGTTACCCTGGTCGGTGGCGAGGACATGCAGAAGCAGATTCGTGCCGTCGAAAAGCAGCCTGTCGATATCGTGGTGGCCACACCCGGTCGGCTGATGGACTTTGTCGAGAATGAAAGAATATATCTCGGTCTCCTGGAATTGATGGTCATCGATGAGGCCGACCGTATGCTGGATATGGGCTTCATCCCCCAGGTCCGGCGCATTGTTGCCCGGGCACCAAAGAAAGAGAGCCGGCAGACGTTGCTGTTCAGTGCCACATTCACTGATCAGATCATGGATCTTGCCAGTCGATGGGCGATGAACCCGATCCAGGTGGAAGTGACACCGGAACAGGTGGCGACGGATTCGGTGGAGCAGATCGTTTACCTGGTGACCACCGAAGACAAGTACAAACTGTTATATAACCTGATCCAGCAGGAAGGGGCGGACAAGGTCATCGTGTTCAGTAACCGCCGGGATCAGGTCCGGAAGCTGGCCGACAATCTACATCGCAATGGCATCGAGTGCGGCATGCTCTCGGGTGAAGTGGTACAGAAGAAGCGTATCCAGACCCTGGAAGCATTCCGTGATGGCAAGATCCAGGTGCTGGTCGCCACCGATGTGGCTGGGCGGGGGCTGCACATCGACAGTGTGACCCATGTTGTGAATTACATGCTGCCGGAAGAATCCGACGACTACGTGCATCGGATCGGTCGCACCGGGCGGGGCGGTGACGTGGGTACGTCGATCAGTTTTGCCTGTGAGGAGGACTCGTTCCTGCTGCCTGCCATCGAGGAAACACTGGGGCAGAAACTGCCCTGTGTCCATCCCGATGAGGCCCTGCTTGAGGAGCCGCCCGAATTCACGCGCGGCTCGCGCTTCAAGGCCGAGGCGCGCAGTGGCAGCCGATCTGCCGGTGGACGTCCGCGTGGTGCCTCTTCACGTTCGGGCGGTGGTGGCCCGGGTCGCGGGCGATAACCGGCAGGCCCCGGGCTTCCCGGTCTATTCATTCACCAGCCGGCTTGTCTACGCCATACTCTGCGCCAGCCTCTTTCAGTGCTTCGACATAGGGCCATGCCCGGCGATGACGTGCCAGGTGGTCCAGGATGGTGCTGTTGTCGGTCAGCCTTGTGTTCACGTCATGTCCTTCCTCAACAAAGAAGCGCACGAAGCGGCTGAACGTATCGGGTAACATGCCCCGGTAGGCTTTCAGGAGGATATGGTAGTCCGCAGGGATACCTTCCGGGGGTTCCAGCAACAGAAATGCCCTGACCCGCTCGTCACTCCATTCCTCGTTACGTGTTGCCGGTTGAATGCGGTCCTTGCCTGTTTTCTTCTCTTCAGTAGCCATTGATATCCATAACTCTCATGCTTGCAGTTTCTGTTTCAGCAATTCGTTGACCTGGGCCGGGTTGGCCTTGCCCCTGGAAGCCTTCATCACCTGTCCGACAAAGAAGCCGAACACCTGTTCCTTCCCGCCACGGTATTGTGCGACCTGGTCCGGATTGGCGGCGATGACCTCATCCACCATCTGCTCGATGGCGCCGCTGTCGGTCACCTGCTTGAGCCCCTTATCCTCGATGATGGCGTCGACTTCGCCACCTTCATCCAGCAGGATCTCAAACACCTGCTTGGCAATCTTGCCGGAGATGGTCTTGTCGACAATACGTCGGATCAGGTCGCCGAGCTGGTTGCTGCTGACCGGCGATTCGCTGATTTCCAGGTCGCGCTTGTTGAGCACACCCAGCAGGTCACCAGTCACCCAGTTGGACGATAGTTTGGCATCGCCGCAGCGTTCGGCAACGGTTTCGAAGTAATCCGCCATTTCCCGGCTGCTGGCCAGTACGCCAGCATCGTATTCGCTCAGTCCGTACTGCTTTACGAAGCGTTCGCGCTTGGGGTCGGGCAGTTCGGGCAGGGTCGTACGCACTTTTTCGATGTACGCTTCGTCGATGACCACGGGCAGCAGGTCCGGTTCCGGGAAGTAGCGGTAGTCATTGGCCACTTCCTTGCTGCGCATGGAACGCGTCTCGTCCAGGTCCGAATCGTAGAGCCGGGTTTCCTGGACCACGCGCCCGCCGTCCTCGATCAATTCTATCTGCCGTTCCACCTCATGATTGATGGCTTTCTCTACAAAGCGGAAAGAGTTGACGTTCTTGATCTCCGTGCGGGTGCCCAGTTCGGTGGTGCCAGCTGGACGTACGGAAACGTTGGCGTCACAGCGCATGGAGCCCTGGGCCATATTGCCATCGGAAATACCCAGGTAACGGATGATGGAGTGCAGCTTCTTGAGATAGGCCACCGCTTCTTTCGCGTTGCGCAGATCCGGCTCCGAGACAATTTCCAGCAATGGTGTGCCGGCCCGGTTCAGATCGATACCGGTCATGCCCTGGAAATCCTCGTGCAGGGACTTGCCGGCATCCTCTTCCATATGGGCGCGGGTGATCCCGATGATTTTTTCGCTGCCGTCCTCCATGGTGATGCTCAGTTCACCCTTGCCGACGGTGGGGAAGTCTAGTTGGGAGATCTGGTACCCTTTGGGCAGGTCGGGATAGAAGTAATTCTTGCGATCGAATACGGACTGTCGGCCGATTTCGGCATTGACGGCCAGGCCGAAGCGCACCGCCATCTCCAGGGCTTTCTCGTTGAGCACCGGTAATGTGCCGGGAAGCGCCAGGTCATAGAGGTTGGCCTGGGTGTTGGGTTCGGCGCCGAAGGCGGTGCCACTGCCCGAGAACAGTTTGCTGTTGGTGGCCAGTTGTACGTGCACTTCCAGTCCGATTACGGTTTCCCAGCTCATCTCAAACCTCCGGTCGTTGCTTGTGCCAGTCCGTGTGCAACTGGTACTGGTGGGCCACATTGAGAATCCGGGCTTCGGCCAGGTCGCGGCCGATGATCTGCATGCCGGTGGGCAGCCCGTCGCTGAAGCCCGCCGGAATCGACATGCCGGGCAGGCCGGCCAGATTGACCGCGATGGTATAGATGTCTTCCAGGTACATCGTGACCGGATCGTTGTTCTTTTCGCCACGCCGGAACGCGGTGTGCGGGCTGGTCGGGCCGATGATCACATCCACCTTCTCAAAGGCGCTGTCAAAGTCCTGCTTGATCAGGCGCCGGATGCGCTGTGCTTTCTTGTAGTAGGCATCGTAATAACCGGCCGACAGGGCATAGGTGCCGACCATGATGCGGCGCTTGACCTCCTCGCCGAACCCTTCACTGCGCGAACGCATGTACATGTCTTCCAGGTTCTTCGGTGCATCGCAGCGATAGCCGTAGCGCACACCGTCATAGCGCGACAGGTTGGCCGAGGCCTCTGCCGGTGCAATCACGTAATAGGAGGGTACTGACAGGCCATTGTGAGGCAGTTCGATATCCACCAGCGTGGCGCCGAGTTTTTCGAATACCCGATAGGCTTCCTGCAGGTTGGTCTGAACCGAGGCGGAAAGGCCCTGGGCGAAGTGTTCTTTGGGTACGCCGATGCGCAGCCCCTCCAGGGAGTCGTTCAGCGAAGCCGTGAAGTCCTCGGCGTCGAGCTGCTGGTTGGTCGAGTCGCGCGCATCATCGCCCGCCATGACATTGAGCATGAGGGCCGCGTCTTCGGCGCTCTTGCAGATCGGGCCGGCCTGGTCGAGGCTGGATGCAAAGGCGATCATGCCCCAGCGGGACACCCGACCATAGGTGGGCTTGATGCCGGTGACGCCACAAAAGGCGGCCGGCTGGCGGATGGAACCGCCGGTGTCGGTGCCGGTGGCCATGGCGCACAGGTCCGCTGCCACGGCCGCTGCCGAACCACCGGAAGAGCCACCGGGGACCCGATCGGTATCCCAGGGATTGGCCACCGCGCCGTAATAACTGGTTTCATTGGACGAGCCCATGGCGAATTCGTCCATATTGGTCTTGCCCAGCATGACAGCGCCGGCGGCGTTGAAACGCTCGACCACGGCGGCATCGTAGGGGGCAATGAAATTTTCCAGCATGCGCGAGCCGCAGGTGGTAAGTACGCCTTTGGTGCAGAAGATATCCTTGTGTGCCAACGGGATGCCGGTCAGTGCTCCGGCCTGACCTTTGGCGCGCAGGTGGTCGGCTTCGCGAGCCGCGTCCAGAGCGTCGTCTTCGGTGACGGTGATGTAGGCATTGAGAGTTTCATTACGGGACTTGATGCGATCCAGATATTCCCTGGTCAACTCCTCGCTGGACAGTTCGCCGTCTGCCAGCGCGCGCGAGAGTTCGGCGGCGGTTTTGCTTAACATGCCTGGTAGCCTTTGCTTTGCTGCGATGGGTGAATGCTTTGTTCCGTGGCCGCTGATCGGCCTTTCGTCCAGCGCCGGTCGGGCCCCTGCCTGTTCAGGCGGGGCGGCCGGCTGTCACTCGATGACGCGGGGAACCAGGTACAGGCCCCGGTCCGTGGCGGGTGCCAGCGTCTGCAGTGCGTCACGCTGGTCGGTTTCGGTCACCCGGTCGGCTCGCAGGCGCTGGATGGCATCAAAAGGGTGGGCCAGCGGGGCAACGTCGGCGGTGTCCACATCCTGCATCTGATCGATGAGAGAAAGGATGTCCGAGATGCGACGGGTGACATCCTGGCTGTCCTCCGCGCTGAGCTGTAATCGCGCCAGATACGCGATCTTTTCCACTTCTTTGCTGTCCAAAGCCATTGATGGGCTCCCGGTGTAAACTGGAGTGAATTTGTTACTTGCCGAATGTAGTGAGCGTTGTTAGAGTGCATATCTATTTGCTGGAGAAGCCGTGATTATACGGGATTATGACCGGGTTTGGGCAACAGTTTCGGGATTGTTCCGGAAATCACCGGTCGCTGGCATTTCTTCAGCCCGCCTCATGGAATACTTCCGAGCGCTTTCCGAATGTCTGCAGTGCAGTCCACTATCGCGGGTGATTGTTTCGCGTGGGGCGCGCATCGCAAAACGAGGTGGGTTCCCGGCAACCGCATGCTGTTGATGTCGGTCCGCAAGAGCGGCCGCTTTGATTCGAGGGTTAAAAAAAGTCAATGTTCAAAAAAATCAGGGGAATTTTTTCCAATGATCTGTCCATAGATCTGGGTACAGCCAACACGCTGATCTATGTGCGGGGGGAAGGAATCGTATTGAACGAACCGTCGGTGGTGGCGATACGCAACCATAACGGACAGAAAACGGTAACTGCGGTCGGGGCTGATGCCAAGCGCATGCTCGGGCGTACACCGGGTGACATAACCGCCATCCGGCCATTGAAGGACGGGGTGATCGCCGACTTTCAGGTCACCGAAAAAATGCTGCAACATTTCATCAGCAAGGTGCACGAAAACAGCTTTTTCCCGCCCAGCCCGCGTGTGCTGGTCTGTGTGCCCTGCAAGTCCACCCAGGTCGAGCGCCGTGCCATCCGTGAATCGGTGGTCAGTGCCGGCGCCCGGGAAGTGCGCCTGATCGAGGAGCCGATGGCGGCTGCCATAGGTGCCGGCCTTCCGGTAGAGCAGGCCAATGGCTCCATGGTGGTGGACATTGGTGGCGGCACCACGGAAATCGCCATCATCTCCCTCAACGGTGTGGTGTACGCCGAGTCGGTTCGGGTGGGCGGCGATCGTTTCGACGAGGCCATTGTCACCCACGTGCGTCGCAACTACGGCAGCCTGATCGGTGATGCCACGGCGGAGCGGATCAAGAAAGAAATTGGCTGTGCCTACCGGTTTGAAGGAACGTTGAAAGAGATCGATGTGCGCGGACGCAACCTGGCGGAAGGGGTGCCGCGCAGTTTTACGCTCAACAGCGATGAAATTCTCGAAGCGCTGCAGGAGGCATTGTCCGCCATTGTGCAGGCGACCAAGAGCGCGCTGGAGCAGTCGCCGCCGGAACTGGCTTCCGATATTGCCGAGAACGGCATGGTGCTGACCGGTGGTGGCGCACTGCTCAAGGACCTGGACAAGCTGTTGTCCGAAGAGACCGGTTTGCCGGTGGTTGTCGCTGACGACCCGTTGACCTGTGTGGCGCGTGGTGGCGGCAAGGCCATGGAGTTGATGGATAGCAATAACCTGTACGCCCTGAGTCTGGAGTGATCGGGGCGCCGGCTGCCACACGGTAGATT
>PWQG01000221.1 GCA_003556835.1 Gammaproteobacteria bacterium | reverse complement strand
CTTCCGATCTTTCAAACTCGATGAGCTGTTCGACACTGACCGCAGTATGCGCCTGATGAGTGATTTCCTGCAGAAACAGGGAATTGTGACACCCGGCGACCGCGTGGTGATGGCGACTGGTGTACCCATTGCCAAACGTGGCCGGACCAATATGGTGACCATTGTCACCATTGGCGAATGATTTAGTCCTTCAGGCCCTGCGTCGGGAGGATCATTTCCTCGAGGCGCCCCGGATCCAGGATTTGACGGCAGCGGTGACAATACCACCCGTCAACATGCCCATGAAATAGATCACAGCGATCATCGCGGCACGCGGCAAAGTGATCTGGGCGTTGAGAAATGCCACTGTAACGAGTTCCAGATTCTGGAAAGTGAACACCAAAACCAGAGTGGCCAGAACGATGATCAGGCTGACATAAATGAAATGCATTCGGTTTCCTTCTCTACTGCTGTTCAGTTCAAATATTCTAACGTGGCAAAGCCCGCGGTACCATCACGGGGCGCTCCACCCAGCGTTCGAAACGCCGGTTGATCTGCTCCAGATTCTCTGACCACCAGCGGGCATTGAGCTCGATGGCCGTTTCCTGGTTCTGCTCGGCAGTGGGCAGCATGGGATGCATGGCTTCGGGTACCTGCTCGATGGAGGAGCGTCGCACCGGACCGTAAGGGATGTAGCTTGCCTGTCGCGCCAGCGCCTGCGTGGTGGTGGCATAACGGACGAAATCCATCGCTCGCTCGGTGTTTCGTCCATTACGTGGCACGCCCCATACATCATAGAACCAGAGCTGATGGTCCCAGAGTATGGCCAGTGTTTCGCCCCGCTCCTGGGCAGCCAGGATCCGGCCGCTGTATACTGAAGACATGGTCACGGCGCCGGTTTCCAGCAGACGCAATGCTTCTTCCCCGGTGCGCCACCAGTCGACGTAGGGCTTGATACGATCGAGCATCGCAAAGGCGCGATCCAGGCCCTCCTCGGTGGAGAGCACTTCATAAACCCGATCGCGAGGCACACCATCGGCCACCAGTGCCCACTCCAGATTGCCCTGGGGCGTGCGGCGCAGCCCCCTGCGCCCCGGAAAGGCATTGAGGTCAAAGAAATCGGCAATGCTCTGGGGGGGGCTGTCCAGGCGTTCGTGGTCATAGCTCACCACAGTGGCACCGACCATATTGCCGACCCCGCAGGGTGTGAGGCTGACGCCGATGAAATCCTCGCTGGCAGGGGTACCATCTTCGCCGGGAGGCAATAGACTGTGATCCATCGGTTCCAGCAAACCTTCCTCGCAGGCGCGGATGGCATCGAACATTTCCAGGTCCACCACATCCCATTGCACATTCCAGGCCCGCACCTGCTGCCGGATCTCGTCAATGCCGCCGCTGTACTGGATGACATTCACCCGTA
Source organism: Gammaproteobacteria bacterium (assembly GCA_003556835.1). Lineage (GTDB taxonomy): Bacteria > Pseudomonadota > Gammaproteobacteria > Pseudomonadales > Pseudohongiellaceae > PWQG01. Next base: position 1,555 of record PWQG01000221.1, on the reverse strand, counting down.
CACCGGTTTCTTCCTCATAGTCGCGGATGAAGCCCAGGACCTGACTGCGCACATAAGCGCCATCCCAGGACACGACGTTGAGCTGCTCCTGGGCCGCAATACCGGGAGCGGCGCACAGCGATGCCAACAACAGGATCAGTCGGGACAGGAAACGATGGCACATGCTCTTCACCAGTAATAGCCGATATTCACATTGAAGCGGCCCCGCCAGCGATCATCGCCACCGGTGGCCAGGGAGCCACCGAAGTATGGCATGTTCCGGGCCATGATGTAGTCGAAATAGGCAAATATGGGCCCCGCGCCGAGGGCACAGCCCAGGGTGTTCATCTGTGAATCCTGCGCACCGGAGAGATCCTTGAGCATACGCGAATAGTCGTTGTAACAGATCATCTGGTCGAGCTGCTCCCAGGGTGGTTCCAGATTGTAGGCGATATTGGCCACGGCGATGTCGGCCCGGCTGGCAATATCATAGGAGCCGGCGAATGCCCCGACCCGCATGGTCCGGTTGTCCACCGGTTCCGGATTGACCGGATCGTAGCGGTAGCGAGTCGCCTGCAATTGCAGGTTCCAGCGCCCGCAACGGCTGTCGAGGTGTGCGGCGGCTGCCCAATGGTCGCCCCGCCGGCGGGTTTCGTGGTTGTATACCTGTGCCGTCTGGGCCGACCCACCGGCTTCGATCTCGCAACCGGTGCCCATGCCGAACGTGTGCACCAGACGGCCATTGATACGATTGATCTCTTCGTTCTGTTCTTCCCCGACCCGCACCAGATCAAAGGCGTATCGATCCAGGTTGCTGGCATCGTTGAGTTCTTCGTTTTTGTAGAAGGCCAGATGCGAAGTCCAGGGACCGTCGCTGCGCTGGTACTTGACCCCCATGTCGTAGTTGTCGGCCAGTCCCGTGTAATACGGCACGCCGAACCAGGCGTTGTGTGCCGCATAGGGCAGCAGGCCGAAGGGTACCTGATGAATACCGAACTGCAGCTGACTCTGATCCTCGAACTCATAACCGATCCAGCCGTGATGCAGGGTCTGCATATAGGCATAGTTGCGATACTCGGCGGAGATCAGGATGTTGTCGAGCTGACCGTCAATATTGAGGCGGAACACGTCCAGGCCGCTTTCCCCGCGTTTGCCACGCGAGTCATCGGCGAATTCGCGGTGAACCGCATTGAAACGCAAGGCACCACCGATGTGGATTGCGGGCTCTGGCGATTCGGCGGAACCGTCGGCAGCGCGTTCGGTGCCCGATACGGCACTGCCCCCATCGTCCATCATGCGCGCTGGTACTGGTTCTGCCTGTACGCTCGCCGGCTCCTCCGGCAATGAACCCCGGTCATCATCATTATCGACGATGCCTGTATCTGCGGACTCTTCCCGGCTTTGCAAACGCGCTTCAAGTTGATCGAGGCGTTCGCGCAAGGTATCAATCTCGTTCTGCGGGGCCTCTTGCTCCGGTGTGGTGGCGTTCAGACCGGCACTGACCGTGAGCGCGATCAGGACAGCGATCCATCTCATTGCAGGTACTCCTGCAACTTCTCCCGTAGTTCCTGTGCAG
>PWQG01000168.1 GCA_003556835.1 Gammaproteobacteria bacterium | reverse complement strand
CTCTCCGAGTGCGGGATTTCGGGCCCGTGCCCAAAACGAGCCCAAAACGGGCCCAGATCGTGCCCGTCTCGTGACAGGGTGCCCCACGCACTTGCCTCGCACTCCCAGTGCGATGGTCAGTGGCGGCCAATGAAGCCCAGTTGCTTGGCTGGATAGAGGCCCCTCCTCTGATGACTGAGGTCACGGCCAAAAACGTTACAATTCATCTCCTAGTGCGCCCGTAGCTTCATGTCACCAGAGAATCCCGTGTGATTTGATCGTGTCCGATTCGGACTGGCTGATCGGCACTGTTCTGGAAGAGTCAAAATCGGGAAGAGCCACACAAAATGTTGAGGTTTTGGTGACGTCACTAAGCGCGGGTTTCTCACAAAAATGACCACAGTCCTTAAGCCTTTTAAGATCGCGTGCTCTGGAGTTAGATCTAGGCGTGTTTTTCGGAAATTACTCCTGAGTCCTATAGAGATAGGAGGTCTCTGGGCAATTCAACTCACAAGAACTACAATCAATTTTTAGTCAATCTGCTGGTAGCTGTCCGCAAGGTCGTCGATTCGGGTGAATCCCTCTTGGGTGTGGTGCATTCGTAACTCTTGCGACCAGACTGTCCCTCACCCAGACTCGGAACGAAGGTTATCAAACGGTGCCCACAACTCTTCCAGACCGCAGGGTCGTTTGGCTCGACCCGGGATGATCGGTATGGCGTAGGGTCAATAAGGCAAACAGATAATCCAAGCTAAGTTGCGGTTTCGACCGAATCGTCACCAATTTCTCAGCTTTTGAGAAGCTAGGAGGTAATCTAAGATTTGTAAGGTAGACGAATTAGAAATGCGAAATGACGGTTCTAAGCGACTCGAGTCGCCTGATGGGATAACCAAGTGACTGAATTTAAAAAAAAAGCCGTAGTCCTCCTGAGTGGTGGGCTGGATTCTGCAACTGCTCTGGCCATCGCCAAATCCGCAGGCTTCCAGTGCTACGCGCTCTCCTTCCGCTACGGTCAGCGCCACAGCCCGGAGCTCAAGCTCGCTGAACGGCTTGCTAAGGCCATGGGTGTGGTCGAGCACCACATTGTTGACTTCGACCTGCGCAAATTCGGCGGTTCGGCTCTGACCAGCGACATGGCCGTTCCCAAGGGCCGCGCGATGGAGGATATGAGCACCGATATCCCGGTCACCTACGTCCCGGCGCGGAACACGGTGTTTCTCTCATTCGGGCTGGCCTGGGCGGAGGTTTTGGGATCTTTTGGCATCTTCATTGGTGTGAACGCTCTCGATTACTCTGGCTATCCCGACTGCCGTCCGGAGTACGTTCAGGCTTTTCAGGTCATGGCCAATCTGGCGACCCGGGCCGGGGTCGAGGGTCAAGGCAAATTGACGATCCACACCCCGCTGATTGAGTGGACCAAGGCGCAGATCATCCAGAAGGGCATCGAACTCGGCGTGGATTACGCTATGACTAGCAGCTGCTATGACCCTGGCGAGGACGGGCGGCCGTGCGGGGAGTGCGATTCCTGCCTCTTGCGCAAGAAAGGTTTCGCCGAGGCCGGCATTCCTGATCCGCTGTATGTCAAATTCGGGATGTCAGAATGAGCGCTGAGCGATTGATGCATGCGGCCTGCGTGCCGTTCGAGGCCGCCCGCCAGGTCGCGATCCTGCCGGATGGGCACCGTGCCCGCAATCTCCATGGGCACAGCTTCCAGGCCCGGGTTCGGGCAAGTCTGCCAAAGGACTGGGCGAATTTTCCCGGCGCCGAAACAGACGACCTTGAGCGGGCCTTGGCTCGATGCGTGCGAAATCTGGACTACCGCTTTCTCAATGAGCAGGTGGCAACCCCTACCGACGAGAACCTGGCCCGCTGGATCAGAGAGCGGATCGACGTGCCGGGCCTGGACAGCGTCGGCATTCTGAGTACTGCCAATCAGGGCGCCGATATCGACCGGAACGGCCATGTCCACATCTGGCGCCGGTTTCGCTTCGAATCCGCCCACCAATTGCCCAATGTTCCCCCGGGGCACAAATGCGGACGCATGCATGGACACGGTTTCGTGGTCATCCTGCACTGCAACCAGAACCTGGGTGACCGGGATATGGGGGTGGATTTTGATCACCTAGACCGGTGCTGGCAGCCGATTCACGGTGAACTTGACCATGCCTGTCTCAACGATATCCCGGGCCTGGAGAACCCGACCAGCGAACATATTGCCGGCTGGATCTGGCGACGCCTGAAGCAAACACTGCCCGAGCTGTCCTGGGTCACGGTGTACGAAACCGCCACTGCAGGCTGCAGCCACGATGGCGAGCACTACCGTATCTGGAAGGAAATGACCCTCGATAGCGCCGTGCGCCTAACAAACGCACCCGACGGAGATCGCCGCCGGCGCATCCATGGCCACACCTTCACCATCCGACTTCACCTGTCTGCGCCGCTGGACGAAGTGATGGGTTGGGCTATGGACTTCGGCGATGTCAAGGAGCTTTTCGTCCCGATTTTCAAGCGTTTGGATCACCACCCGCTCTACGAACTGCCTGGCCTATCGGATACGGACCCCGCCAGCCTTGCTCGCTGGACGCGGCGCGAAATTGGCGATCAACTCGCCGCCCTAGACCGAATCGACCTCTACCAGACCCCCGGCTGCGGCGCTATCCTCTCCTGGGGCGCGCTGCACCCGGCCTTGCCAGTCTGATCATGACCTACTCCGCCAAGGAAATCTTCTACACCTTGCAGGGCGAGGGCGGAAACGTCGGACGGGCATCTGTCTTCCTGCGCTTTGCTGGCTGCAACCTCTGGTCGGGCCTTGAGCGGGATCGCGCCACGGCCGTCTGCAATTTCTGTGACACGGACTTCGTCGGCACAGATGGCCCGGGTGTCGGGAAATTCAAGTCGGCAGACGACCTGGCCGAGGCCGTGCTCAGCCATTGG
>PWQG01000293.1 GCA_003556835.1 Gammaproteobacteria bacterium | reverse complement strand
GGAGACGAACAGATCGTTCTTGAGCTCCGGCATCAAATCCCCGGTGTAGAAGATCAGGTCCCCGGGAGGGGCGGAAGCCGGGGCGAAGGCCAGGAACGGATCGACATAGTCGGGAAGACCCGATGCCGGTTGTCGAGGCGGCGGGGTACGGCGTTATTGTCACAACATCGTCATATCCCGTCGTTACAGTGGGCTCCGCTATCTGATGATACAACGGAATTCATCCAACGACGGAGACAGACCACAATGTTCAATTTCAAGAAAGTCTTTTCAGCCACCGCGCTGGCTGGCTCGCTTGCCTTCAGTGGCCAGGTCCTGGCCGATGTCGATCCCAATCTGCCGGAATACGAGCGTGCTTCAGGCATCTCGGGCAATCTGTCCAGCATTGGCTCCGACACACTGAACAACCTGATGACCCTGTGGGCGGAAGAGTTCAACCGCTTCTACCCCAACGTCAATGTGCAGATCCAGGGCGCCGGCTCCGGTACGGCTCCCCCGGCGGTTACCGAAGGTACAGCCAACTTTGGTCCGATGAGCCGTGGTATGCGTGACTCGGAAATCCAGGCCTTTGAGGATCGCCATGGATATCCGCCAACGGAACTGCCGGTTGCAGTGGATATGCTGGCCGTTTACGTCAATCGGGACAATCCCATTGAAAGCCTGACCATCCCCCAGGTCGATGCCATTTTCTCTGATACCCGCCGCTGCGGGCATTCCGGTGATATCAATCGCTGGGGGCAGCTTGGCTTGACCGGGGCCTGGAGCAATCGTGATTTTGCCTTGTACAGCCGTAATGCGGTATCCGGAACCTATGGCTACTTCCGGGACAATGCCCTGTGTGGTGGTGATTTCAAGTCCAGCATCAATGAGCAGCCGGGTTCCTCATCCGTGGTCCAGGGTGTGACCGAGTCCATCAACGGCATCGGCTACTCCGGTATCGGTTATCGCACCTCGGGTGTGCGTGTTGTACCCCTGGCAGCATCTGAAGGTGGGGCTGCCTATGAAGCTACCGCTGAAAACGCCGCTGCCGGCGATTATCCGCTGGCTCGCTACCTGTACGTCTACATCAACAAGAATCCCAATGAGCCACTGGATCCGCTGCAGCGTGAATTCGTGAAGATGCTGTACAGCAAAGTGGGTCAGGAAGTGGTTGTCCGGGACGGTTTTGTTCCGCTGCCATCAAGCCTGGCGAGCAATGTGTTGCAGGAACTGGGTATCGAATAAACCCCAGGAAAGCAATCCCTGCAATCGAGACCGCTTTGTCCCCTCCGGACAAAGCGGTTTTTTCGTTTCGGGAAAGTTTCAGGGTTCGGATGGACAATGAACTTATGGGTAGTATGTTGCGGCACCTGGCCCCACTGGCAGACCCAGCACAAACACCCAGATGTAGAAAAGCGCTATCCAGCAGACGAAGAAGAATATGGAAAAAGGCAGCATGGTGGCGATCAGGGTGCCGATACCCAGATTGCGGTCGTAACGCGTTGCCCAGGCCAGAATCAAGCCGAAATAACTCATCATGGGGGTGATGATATTGGTGGTTGAATCACCGATGCGGTAGGCCGCCTGTATCAGTTCCGGTGCATAACCGACCAGCATCAGCATGGGAACGAATACGGGCGCTGTCACTGCCCACTGCGCCGAAGCGGAACCCAGCATCAGATTGAAAAAACAACACATTATGATGAAAAACACGAACACCAGTGGTCCGGTCATTTCCGTTCGGATCAGGAAATCCGCGCCGGTCACCGCGGTGATGACACCCAGATTGGTCCAGCCGAAGAAGGCCACGAACTGGGCAGCAAAAAATACCAGCACCACATACAGGCCCAGCGTGGAGATGGCCGAGGCCATGCCATCGATGACATCGCGGTCGTTCCGCATGGTGCCGGTCATGCGGCCGTAGGTGAAGCCGGTGACAAGGAAAAACAGGAAAATGAAAGCCACGATGCTGCGAAAAAACGGTCCGGTTCCTCCATCCACCGGGTCGCGCAGTGGGGCACCCTCGGGCACCGCGAGCCAGGCAATCAATGCAAACACCGCCAGCGCGGCCAGTCCCGCAGCCATCAAGCCCTTGCGTTCCTCAGTGGTCAAGCTTGCCATGCTCTTGCCATCGAGCACCGTGGGGTCGGCATCGGCGTCGTCGTACTCCCCCAGTTTCGGCTCCACCACGTAAATGGTGACCAGCGCGCCGACGGCGGTGATCATGAATGTGCTGACTATCATGAAGTACCAGTTGGCGGTGGCGAACACTTCATAGGATGGGTCAATCAGACGCGCCGCCTCCTGCGTGATACCGGCCAGCAGCGGGTCCACGGTGCCGATCAGCAGGTTGGCACTGTAGCCACCGGAAACGCCGGCAAAAGCGGCGGCCATACCAGCCAGCGGGTGCCGGCCCAGGGCAAGAAATATCGCACCGGCCAGCGGCACCAGTACCACATAGCCCATTTCAGACGCGGTATTGGAAATCACACCGGCAAAGACGATGGCAACCGTCACCACATGTTTGGGCGCGCCCAGCACAATGCCGCGCACCATGGCTGAAAGCAGCCCGGATTTTTCGGCAATGCCCACCCCCAGCATGGCCACCAGCACCACACCCAGAGGCGCGAAGTTGACAAAGTTGCTGACCAGATTCTCCAGGATCATGCGCAGGCCGGCTGCGTTCATCAGGCTTACCGCCTCGATGGTGGCACCAGGCTCGGCCGACGGCCGGGGATCTTCCACGGATACACCCATGGCGCCGAACAGCCCGGATACCAGGACCATGACAAGGGCCAGAATCGCAAACAGGGTCACCGGGTGTGGCAGCAGATTGCCCAACCACTCAACGGAGTCGAGAAAGCGGGTGAACCAGCCGCGCTGCGCGGTCTTTTCCTGTTCTGATGGGCTCATTTCAGATTCCGGGTTCCTTGCGGACACAACAGTTGGTTTTGAGGTAGGCGATCAATTCGTCGATGGCTG
>PWQG01000206.1 GCA_003556835.1 Gammaproteobacteria bacterium | reverse complement strand
TGCTTGAACGGTACCCGCAGGGCGGCACTGGAGGAGCGGTAACCATAAGCCTTCTCCGGCGGCAGGGTGACAGTGATCTCGTCGCCAGCCTGCTTGCCCTCCAGGGCTTCTTCCACGCCGGGCACAACATTGCCATGCCCATGCAGGTAGGCCAGCGGCTGGTTATCGTGGGAACTCTCGATCCAGTCCGATCGGCTGCCATCGGGTCGCATTTCACACAGGCGATAGTGGAACCGGACGACGGTGTTGCGATCGACGGACAGATCCGGATCAGCGTCCGGGCCTCCGGCGGCTTTGTGCTGGCTTTCAGACATACTCTGCTCTCCGACTGGTAATGCCGGCATTCTACGTCAGAGTCTGATGAGCTGACCAGAGAGCGTCGATCAGCGCCCCGTTTTCATGTATAATGGGCGTCTTTTCCATAACAAAACGTGAAGGGTGAACATGGCGAGCAAATCCAAGAAAGAGGCAGCAGTGGTAGATCGGGAAAACCTCAGTGAGCACGTGCAAGCCTTCCTGAAATCGGGCGGCAAGGTGCAGGAAATACCCACCGGCACCAGCGGTCAGACCCAGACCACCGGACCACGCCAGATTGTTCTCAGCCACAAGAACAATAACTGATCGCGGCTGCCTCACTCAGCGCGAGGCAGCGCAGTCATGTCACAGCGGCTCGATCGAGTAACCACGATCTGACAGCAGGGTCAGCAGCCCATCAGCGCCTGGCAGATGCGCTGCACCGACCAGCACGAACACGGTTTCCTCTTCCTGCGTCAGCTCCTCGATGACCGGCATCCAGGCATGGTTGCGTGTCACCAGGATATCCTCGTACAGCTCCGATGACATCTCCCGCATGGGTTCGATGAACACCTCTTCCATGGCGTCGAGATCGGCCTCGCGCCAGACCCGGACCAGTTCCTCGATTGAATCGGCGCTGTTTTCGAAGTCTTCCAGCGAATAGAGCACATATTCACTTTCATAGCCCTCTCCCATCGACGCCAGCATCTCGATCTGGGCCTCCACCGGCTCGAGCTCCCGAATCGCCTTGCCATCACCCATGGCGCGGGTGAAGTAGAACATGTCGACGCCCTGGGGCGTGAAACCCAGTTTCTGGAATTCGAGTACGGACAGGGTGGTCATCAGCAGGCCGGGCTTGAAGTTCGCCACCATCTGCATGGGCAGGCCGGCTTCGGCCAGGTGGTTTTCCAGCGCTGTGTAGGCTTCGTCATTGAGCACACTGCGCAGGGTGCGGCCGTCCTGGTACGTCACCTGCTCCATCATCCGCATCTGCAGGGACGGGTCATTGACCGCGCCCATATCGGTTTCCAGGGCAATGATGCCGGAATCGGCATAGGCCTGTTCGTAGGCTGCCGGCAGGGGATAGTCGGACTGACGCAGCAGGTGGATGGTGCCGCCCAGGTAGAGCTGCCGGTCACCGTCGCTGACCCGGTATACCGCACTTCCCTGATCGGCTGCCGAGGCCGAAGCCAGGAGTACGAAGGTAGCAAAAAGGAACAGGCCGCTGCGCAGGCGGCAGAAAAGATTCAACATGAGTAGACTCCTTGTAATGAGGTATACGATCATTCCCTTTGATCGAGCTGTGGCACAGACGACGCCCGCAGGCACTGTGTAAGCGCTCGCGGATAAGGTAGCATGCTTTCCTGGCGAGCGGAAACGATCACCCAACAGGCGAGTGAATATGGCAAAACTGCTGTTCCGACTGCGCAATGTCCCCGAAGATGAGGCCGAAGAGGTCCGGGAATTGCTGCAGTCCAACGACATCGAGCACTATGAGACCAAGGGCGGCAACTGGGGCATCTCCATGCCAGGCATCTGGGTGCGCCACGATGCGGACCTGGAGCGCGCCAAGGCCCTGCTGGCCGATTACCAGAGCGAACGGGCGGAACGCGCGCGGCAGGAGCTGGCCGAGCGCCAGGAGCGGGGCGAGGCACCGACACAAGTGCAGATGTTACTGGACAACCCTGCCAAGGCCCTCGGTGTGCTGGTTGTCGTCGGCGCCATCCTCTACATTTCCATCAGCACCTTTTTTCGATTCTGACTCCGGAGTCACCTACCCGAATGGACATCACTTTCCAGCAGTTGGCGGTCAACGGCATTACGCTTCGTGTGGCCATCCAGGAACCGGGCTCGGGCGGCGCGCGCCCTCCCCTTGTTGTGCTGATCCATGGCTGGCCCGAGAGCTGGTACGCCTGGCGGCATCAGATCCCGGTGATCGCCGATGCCGGCTTTCGTGTGGCGGCGCCTGACCTGCGCGGCTACGGGGGCAGTGATTGTCCCCATGCGGTGGAAGAGTACAGCATGGTCAGGATGACCGACGATGTGGCCCAGCTGGTCGAGGCCCTGGGGCATGACCACGCCATTCTGGTCGGCCATGACTGGGGCGCGCCCATTGCCTGGGTTTCTGCCATCCGCTTCCCCATGATGATCCGTGCGGTGGCCGGTCTCAGTGTGCCGCACCTGCGCCGCGCGCATACTGACATCCGCAGCCTCTACGAAAAGCTCTACCGGGACCGCTTCTTCTACATGCTGCACTTCCAGCAGGAGGGGCTGGCCGAGGCGGAACTGGAAGCGGACGTGGAGCGCAGTCTGCGCAAGATCTATTATGCCGCTTCCGGTGATTGCGAAGAATCCGATCGCGGCTTCAGTGCCACCGCGCCGAAATCCGGCCTGCTCGAAGGCCTGGTCGACCCCGATCCCTTCCCGGAGTGGCTGAGCGGGCAAGATCTGGATTATCTGGTCTCACAATACCGGCAATCAGGCTTCCGGGGTGGACTCAACCGCTATCGCAATTTCGAACGCGACTGGCGGGAACTGCCTGAGTTGTCAGAGAGCGTGATAGAACAACCGGCCCTGTTCATCGCCGGCGACCGCGACCCGGTGCTGGACTACATCGCGGGCAAGCGGCTGCATGAGGAAATGGACGAGATGTACGCCAATCTGCGCGGCAAATACATTCT
>PWQG01000339.1 GCA_003556835.1 Gammaproteobacteria bacterium | reverse complement strand
CGCGAGCAGCAGCCGCTGGGCCGGAGCCTGTTCGGCATTGGCCAGCAGATCGTCGAGGCGTGACATCAGTCGGGCCCGCTGTTCGCCGGGATGGCAGTAGCTGCCGACCAGGGCAAGGGGATATTCACCCTCCAGTTTCTGCTCTTCCACAAGAGCGGTAGCTGCCTGCCACAAGGAATCCGACAGATCCTGCAGAAACTCGGTGTTGTGCAGCAGGATCACGAAATCGCTACCGTTGAGTCGACCGATTGTATAGTGGGTGTGGCGGTCGGCCCTGGCATCGAGGGCACCCCGGAAGCGTTCCAGCAGGGCAAGTATCCATTCATCCGTGGCTGCCCGTCCCAGCTTTGCGTTGAGTGCCTGCAGGCCGGTGACTCGCAGCAGCAGCACGGCATCCTGCACGGAGCTGTCGTCCAGGTTCAGGCGGGCATCGAGCAAGCGGAAGAACTGTTCACGGTTGGACACACCTGTTGCCGGATCCAGTTGGCTCTGTTGGCGGATTTCGTCCAGGCGCCGCGCTTCAGTTTCCAGCATGGCCCGCACCCGGTTGGTGAGGGTGTTCATGGCCCGCACCAGGCGCATGAATTCCAGGGTGCGGGGTTCCTTGCTGGTGACGAAGCGCCGCTCACCGATGGCCTCGGCCTGCTCCACCACCGCCTGCAACGGCTGGCTGATACGGCGCAGGACAATGCTGCCGATCAGGCCACAGGTTGCAGCAATGGCGAGGAACCAGGCCAGCAGCTGATAGGAGATACGCCACAGGGCGGCCAGGGCATAGGCGCTCTGACTCTCTACATAGAGTGTGCCGTACTGGTTCCAGCCATCCTGAACCTGGGCCACACCGGGTGGGATGTCGAAGTCCATCAGGCTGGCAAACCAGGCAGGGACTTCCGGCACCACTTCAGGATGTTCGCGTAGTTGCAGGGTCTGACCATTGGGATCGATCAGCTCAATGCGCTGGTAGTGACCGGTATCAAACTGGGCGGAAATCATCAGCTCGACGGTGACCGGGTCTTTCTCCATCTGCGACAGCGACAGCGCCAGACCGGTGGCGTTGTCGATGTTCTTGACCGTCAGTTGTTCCGCATAATAGGCACGGGCGCTGTAGCTACTGACAAGGAAGCCGCTGACAAAGGCCAGTGTGATGAGCACCGCGATTGCAATCCATAGTTGTCTGGTCAGGGTCATGAGCCGTCAAACTCCTGCTTGGTTTTTATTGATGTCCTGTTGCTTCATTGTATCCGGATTCCTTCCTGTTGCATGCGGTCGAGCACATCCCGCCAGTGCGACAGGCGGGCGGTGGGGCTGCCCGCCGCTGAGGCCGTACCCTGGCCCATCCACAGGCCGTCGGCATTGAAACTGAATACCGGCGACAGATCGGTGCGCTCGGATGAGGGCAGCACGTTGCTGAGCAGGCTGTCCAGAATCAGCGGCTCCGAACTCGGTGTCTCGTAATAGCCCAGTACCATGTGTGCCTGGCTGATGGGGCTGCGCGGGCCGCCGATCTGGGCGCGCACATAAATCAGTCGCAGCTTTTCATCCGGGATACCCAGGCGCCGCAGGCTGACGTATTTCGCGATGGCCCAGTCCTCGCAGTCGCCCAGTCCATGACCGAGAGTCTCCAGGGGTGTGGCCCAGTAGTCTTCAACGCCGTAGAGCTGTTCGTCCAGTTGGTAGCGCACGTTGCTATGAAAAAAATCATTGACCCGTAGTAACTGTTCCCGCTCGGGTTCCGAAGCGATTTCCTCGAGCAGCGCCTGCCAACGCATTATCACCTCGACACGATCCTCGGAAAAGCGCTCGCGCATCTGTTCGCTGAGTTGACGGAAATTGATTTCCAGCTCGGCCGAAAGCAGGGCGGAGGAGCAGGCCACCATGATGGTGATGCTGGTAGCCAGTATGATTCGGATCAGTGCGGGATGCATAAGCGGCAAGCTGATTGAAAGGGTGCAGCAATTAGACAATGCCTGTTGCCGACAGTCAAACCATGCGATCGCAGTCCGGTGGTGTATCATTCCTGTGGGCATGACCCACCAGGATGCGATATGGTGCTGTTCGTGTGTTCCCAAACTAGGCCAGAAAGAGTATCAGTCAATGAAAAACACCTTGTTTTATAGTTTCCTGCTGAGTGGTCTGCTGGTGGCTTGTGGTGACCAGGCTGTCATGGATCCGGAACCGGGGGAGCCGCCGGCGTTGGCCGATTTCAGCGCGCTCGATGAGGGCTGGAACCGGATAGAGCCGGGCGGTGAAACGGTCTGCTCGGACGGTTCCCCGTATCACTTTCATGTCCGCCCCGGCGATCCGGAAAAGCTGTTGTTTTATCTGGAAGGTGGTGGTGCCTGCTGGATGGGTCTGAACTGCGATCCGGGCCTGCAGCCCAGCTACCAGGTCAATCTGGGCAACACCGATCCCGCGCGCGCGCACGGCATTTTCGCTTTTGATGAGCCCCGCAACCCTTTCGCCGACTACACCGTGGTCATGGCACCGTACTGTTCCGGCGATGTGCATCTGGGAGATGCGGAGCAGACCTATGAGGTTCCCGAAGTGGACGAACGACCCGCCGGCGAGGTGCATATCCGGCATCGAGGCTGGGCCAATGCCAACACGGCCATGCAATGGGCCTTTGACCATATGTATGCCCCGCGCGAGCTGTTCGTGACCGGCTCCAGTGCAGGCTCGATCCCCTCTCCTTTCTACGCGGTGAAGATGGCCGAACAGTATGCCGATGCCAATGTCACCCAGCTGGGGGATGCATCGGGCGGCTACCGGGGTTTTGCCAATTTAAACCCCTATGAGGTATGGGAAACCGATCGTGTGGTGGCGGAGCTGAGTTACATCAACGATATTCCCGGTGATCAGTTCAGTTTCCAGCATCTGTATATTGCTGCCGCGCAGGCCAATCCGGATATCACCCTGGCTTCCTTTGACACGATTGAGGATGAGGTGCAGTTGCAGTTCCTGGCCCTCGGCGGCATGCCCGCCCGGTCGCTGCG
>PWQG01000437.1 GCA_003556835.1 Gammaproteobacteria bacterium | reverse complement strand
GACAGCCCCCCCAGGAAACCGATCAGGGAGAACAGGGGATAACCATGGTCCATGCCCAGCGAAGCGGGGAAGTACTCGATGTCAGCCTGTGATCCGACATTCAGGCCGGCCCAGAGTATGGGCAGCACGGGCAGGCTCAGTAAGAGGAAATACAGGGGTAATGCCCAGCTCGCCACGGTGAGCGCACGCGGATTGTGGTTTTCGTTGAAGATCATGTAAAACATGTGCGGTGTTGCCACGGCCGCGGTGAAAAACAGCAGCCCCATTACCTGGAAAGTTCCCGGGGGCGCCGGTTCCTTGATGCGTGCCAACAGCTCCGGACGGCTTTGCAGCCATTGCTCCATGGCGCCGAATCCACCAAAGCCGGCGTATACCGCGAAAAGGCCCAGGGCCAGCAGGCAGAGGAGTTTGACCAGGGACTCGAAGGCGATGGCCATGACCAGGCCTTCGTGGCGTTCGCGGCTTGATCCCCGGCCGGTGCCAAAAAGAATGGCAAATAGCGTGATCAGTGCACAGAAAGCGATCGCCAGGACCCGCTCTGGTGCGTCAGGCGCGAGCATGGCGACAGTATTGGCTACAGCCTGAATCTGCAAGGAGAGCAGCGGCATCACGGCGATGAGCATCACCACGGTCGTGGCGGTGCCGGCCCAGGGGTTACGGTAACGGAAGGTCAGCAGGTCGGCCAGTGAACTCAGTTGATACTGCCGCGTCAGCTTGAGAATAGGCTTGAGCAGAATGGGGGACAACAGGAATGCGAGGGAAATGCCGATGAACGGAGCCAGGTAACCGAAGCCGTCACGGTAGGCATTGCCGGTTGCTGCATAATACGACCAGACACTGGCGAATACACCCAGGGAGAGGACGTACACCACCGGGTGGCGCGCCAGGCGCTTGGGGATGATGCCGCGGTCGGTCAGGTAGGCGATGCCGAACAGCAGGCCCAGATAGCCGGCAGCAAGCAGAAACAGGGCGCCGAGTTCAAAGCTCATCGTTGCGATTCACCTGATAGGACCACGCAGCCAGGGCGATGACCGCAAAACAGAGTATGAACGGGCGATACCAGGCACCATCGGCATCCAGCACCCAGTCTGCCCCGAACAGGAAAAGCAGGTAGGCAAACAGTGCGAAAATCAGGGTGGACGGGGGTATGTACACGGTCTGATGGGCTCCTGCTGGCGGTCAGTCTTCGTTGATCGGAATGGTAGCCAAACGTGGCACCTCGTGTATATCCCAATGTTCGATGCCCCAGGCCAGCAGCTCCTCCACCGTCGCCTGTTGCAATGCGGGTGGTGGTGCCTGGCCAAGAAACTCCAGGGCCCGATGGATGTGCTCTGCGGCCCTGCCCTGATCCAATGGACGGGCAAAGTGCTGTTTGCTGAGCTTCTGTCCCATGGCATCACTGGCCACCGGGATATGCGCGTAGCGGGGCAAGGGCAGGCCCAGTTTTTCTTGCAGATACAGTTGCCTTGGTGTGGAATCGAGCAGGTCGAAGCCGCGGACGATATGGCTGATGTTCTGCCAGGCGTCGTCCACCACCACGGCCAGCTGATAGGCAATCAGGCCGTCCTTGCGGCGGATGATGAAATCACCACATTCTTGACTCAGATTCTGCCCGTAACAGCCCTGGATCTGATCCGATAGGGTGATTTCACGATTTTCGATGCGCAGACGCAGGGCATGTGGCTCGGGTACCTGTGCTCGCTTCCGGCAGTGACCGTCGTAGACGTTTTCGAGTTGGCGCATACGTTTGCGCGTACAGTCACAGGGAAATACCAGCCCGGCTTCACGCAACTGCTCCAGTGCGTCTGCATAGGCTGCCTGGCGTTCGCTTTGATAGACGACCGGGCCATCCCAGTGCAGGCCCAGGTGCTCCAACAGATACAATATCTGGTCGGCGGCTCCAGGGGGTTCGCGGGCGGGATCGAGATCCTCCATACGCAACAGCCATTGCCCGCCGCAGGCCCGGGCATCAAGAAAGCTGGCCAGGGCTGCCAGCAGGGAACCGAAATGCAGTGCTCCGCTGGGTGAGGGCGCAAAGCGCCCGATGTATGCCGATGTGCCCGGA
The DNA here is from genome assembly GCA_003556835.1 of Gammaproteobacteria bacterium. Lineage (GTDB taxonomy): Bacteria > Pseudomonadota > Gammaproteobacteria > Pseudomonadales > Pseudohongiellaceae > PWQG01. Next base: position 940 of record PWQG01000437.1, on the reverse strand, counting down.
CTCATATCAGGTCAGTATCCGGCCCGAGGCCGGATCAACGCCGGCTCACTTGCCCCATTGCTTCTCACGGATTTCGTCAAGCGTCTTGCAATCTATGCACTTGTCGGCCGTGGGCCGGGCTTCCAGGCGACGGATGCCGATCTCGATGCCACAGGACTCACAAAAGCCGTAGTCGTCCTGGGCGATTTTCTCGATGGTCGAGTCGATTTTCTTGATCAGTTTCCGTTCCCGGTCACGGGTGCGCAGTTCCAGGCTGAATTCTTCTTCCTGCGTGGCCCGGTCGGCAGGATCCGGATAATTGGCCGCATCGTCCCGCAAATGGTGGACTGTCCGATCGACTTCTTCCATCAATTGATTGCGCCAGGCCATGAGCATCGCCTTGAAATGTTCTTTCTGCTTCTCATTCATGTACTCCTCACCCTTTTTCTCTTTATAGGGTTTGAAGTTTTCCTGCACGATTGCAAAGGCGCTCTGATCTTGCTTTTTAGCCATGGTTCGTCAAGCCTCATTCCCCGACTCGGGGGTTTCCAGATCCTTCCATTGATACGGTGCCCGGTTGTGGTCGCCCGCACAGCAGCGGGGGGCAGCCGACCATTAACGGTAGCGCGATCCAATGCGCTTGCCAACCGAATTTGTCGATTTCCGAGCCTGCAGAAAGACCGTTCAGACATCGGAAAGCGCTGTAAGCTACCAGATTATGTTGTTACAGGCCACAGGAAATTGCCCAGTGGGGAGCCGGTGAGAGAGATGGCCATTCGCGCGACAGGGGGGTATGATCGGCGAGCCTCAAAAGCCACAGGAGTCCGACTTTCGTGAACCGCCCGAACTGGCCGCTTCCCGCCTCCAGAACCGCCGCCGTCAATCCCTTCCGGGTCATGTCCGTGATGGAACGGGCCGGACAGCTGTCTCTGCAAGGACGCCATATTGTGCACCTGGAAGT
>PWQG01000186.1 GCA_003556835.1 Gammaproteobacteria bacterium | reverse complement strand
TAGTGTTTTTTGGCGGTCGTGTGCCCGCCGAACAGGTGGACCAGGCCCGTGACATCGTGCTCTCGGCCGATGCCCTGCTGGTGGTGGGTAGTTCACTGGCGGTCTGGTCCAGTCTGCGCCTGGTTCGCGAGGCGGCGAGTCAGGGTTTGCCCGTGGCGGCCATCAATGACGGGCGCACCCGTGCGGACGACCTGCTGGACTTCAAGATTCCCGGCCGCTGCGCCACTCACCTGAGCAGGCTGGCAAAGCGTTCGTTGGCGGGATAAGCCCCGTCGCTCCAGCCCAGCCGCACAATCACCGTATCCTCCGAGGGAATCACCATCAGATACTGTTCTCGGTTGCCCTGGGCGGCAAAGGCGTCCTCGGGCAGATCCGGCCAGCGCAGCCTGGAGTCACCCCGGTTGAGCCACCACTGATAGCCATAGGCCGGCGCGTTACTGGAGGGGTTGGGCATCACCGATCGTTCCACCCATTCTTCGCTGACAATACGCCGTCCATTGATCACGCCACCATCGAGCATCAATTGCCCCAGGCGGGCCCAGTCCTGTGCAGAAGCGTAGACATAGGAACTGCCCTTGAATACACCCGTGGCATCGACTTCGAACACGGTGTGTTGCAGGCTGATCGGCAACACGATGTGCCGGATGTAATCCTCATGGACGGACTGCAGATCGCCACCGCTGCGCTCGTAATACACGCGGGACAACAGGTTGGCCGTGCCCGAGCTGTAGTTGAACCGTACACCCGGCTCATGCAACACCGGTCGGGTCAAGGCATAGGCAGACGCACCCGGCTCGGTGAACAGCATGGCGGTGGCATCGAAGCCCGGATCATAGCGCTCGATGAAGGCCAGGCCATCGGTCATGGTGAGCATGTCGGCGATACGAATGTCCGCCCTTTCATCATCGGCCCATTCCAGGAATCCGGGTGTTTCCTCCACATCCAGCAGGCCGCGCAGCTCCAGATTGCCTATCATCAGGGAGGTCAGGCTCTTGGCCATGGACCAGCCGAGCAAAGGCATATCGGGCCCGGCGCCCCCGGCGTAGGCTTCGGCCACCACTTCCCGACCCCGGACCACCAGCAGGGCCCGGGTATCGAGGCCCTCCGCATTGTCACGGGCGATCATCTCGTCCACCCGGCTCTGCACGCCTTCGTCAATCGTGGTGATACGGGTGCCATGCGGCCAGCGACTCTGCAGCACGGGCAGGTCACGGGCCTCGAATTCGTAACGTTCGTCAAACCCGGGGTGGTCGATCGCGCAGCCGATTCCCTCCACATGACTGGCCCGGGCCCTGCGCAATCCGTATAGCGAGGTTTCCACCACCCGGGCTTCATCGTCATAACTCACGCTGAGGTAGTCGAGCACCGGGGAATACTGCACGAGATCAGCCATGGCCTGTTCCTCGGAGTAACCACTCACATAGCGTGCGGAGCAGAGCAGTTTGGCACCGATACCGGTGGCAACACCCGGGGCACTGGCCATGTAGGCCGGCGTGATGCCACTGAGGACGGCGAACCCGAACAGTGCGGGAATGATGATGAAAAAGACAATCAGGAAGCGTTTCATGCGCGGTCAATCCTCTGTCGTTCTTGTTGTTGTCCCGGCGATGCGGGATCTTCCTCCCATTCTGGCAACTTTCTCGTGCCAACGGTAGCCGGGAGATTGATTCGAGGCCACTATCCGCTATGCTGCCCCACCATGGACCCACATCGAAAAGCCTGGCTACAGATCCATTTCTGTGTGCTGCTCTGGGGCTTCACCGCCATCCTGGGCAAGCTGATCAGTATTGCCGCCCTGCCCCTGGTACTGTGGCGCATGGCCCTCGTGGCCCTGGTGCTGTTCCTGTTGCCACGCATCTGGCGCGGGCTCCGGGCCATGCCGCCCCGACTGATACTGGCTTTTCTGGGTATCGGGGTGATCGTGGCCCTGCACTGGCTGACCTTCTATGGCGCCATCAAGTTGGCCAATGCTTCGGTGGCGGTGACCTGCATCGCCACGGTACCGATTTTCCTGTCCATCCTCGAACCTGTGCTTACCGGGCGACGCTTCCGGCTGCGTGAACTGCTGTTGGGCCTTCTGGTGCTGCCCGGCATTGCCATGCTGGTGGGTGGCACACCGGAGGAAATGAACCTGGGGATTGTGGTCGGGCTGTTCTCGGCGCTGTTCGTGGCCTTTTTTGCCAGCTTCAACAAGCGCCTGATCCTGCGTGCCGATTCCCTGACCGTGACGGCACTCGAGATGGGCTCGGGCGCCCTGTTCCTGGCCCTGCTGGGAGGCTGGCTGTTGTGGCGTGGCAGCGGCGCGATCACCGGGCTTTTCGTGGACGAGCCGGCAGCCATCTTTGCCATGCCCTCACTGCAGGATGGCGCCTGGCTGTTGATCCTGGCCTTTGCCTGTACCCTGCTGCCCTTTGCCCTGTCCCTGGTGGCGCTGCGGCAGCTTTCGGCCTATGCCAGCGCGCTGGCCGTCAATCTGGAACCGGTCTATGCCGTGATCATGGCCATCGTTTTCCTGGGTGAACAGCAGGAACTGGGCGCTGGATTCTATCTCGGTGCCCTGCTGATCATGGCGGTGGTGTTTGTCTACCCGCTGCTGGACTACCGGGAACGGATGCGGCTCAGCGCTTCAGCACCATGAGCCAGCGCCCGATATTGAAGATGTTGGCCAGTGCGGCGGCAAAATAGGTCAGCGCCGCGGCCTTGAGCACCTGCCGCACCTTGCCTTCCTGCCCTTCGTCGATGTAGTCGCCTTCGCTGAGAATGGGCAGGGCCTTGTTGAAGCTGGCATCCCATTCCTCGGGCAATATGATCAGGTAGGCCAGGGCGCCCAGGAACTGCAGCAGGATACTGGCTGCGACCACTGTGGCGATGGCCGCCGGCGCCTTGAGCAGGATGGCGGCCAGGGGGATGGACCACATCAGGGCAATGCCCATGCGGCTGAACATCATGGCCTTGGGGATGTATTTCTTACGCAGCTCGAAGATCGATTCCTTGCGGTGAAACTGGAT
>PWQG01000260.1 GCA_003556835.1 Gammaproteobacteria bacterium | reverse complement strand
TGTTGCTGTGCTCGCTCCGACCGGTAAGGCGACGGATCGACTACGAGCAGGATTCGACGATGCTGCATTACGCTCCGTTAATACGCGCACGATTCACTCGATTCTTGCCAGATATGGCTGGTTGAATCAGAACATGACCTTCAAGAAATCGGGAGGCAAGCGAATACAGGAGTTTGGCACCATCATAGTCGATGAGTGCTCCATGATAGATCTGACATTGATGGCTGCACTTTTCCGAGCTATCGACTGGGATTGCGTTACGCGACTGATTCTGGTGGGTGATGCGGCACAACTTCCGCCCATCGGTGTTGGCAAAGTCTATGCCGAAATCGTTACGTATCTTCGTGGGGATTATCCAGACAATCTCGCTTCTTTGACGGAAAATCTCCGGAAAATGGAAAGCCAGGCCGAGGGCAAGGGGGATGGGATACTGACATTAGCCAGCTGCTTTATCAATGATGCAGTTCGTGGATCGCAAGAGGAATCCGAGCCCCAATCATTGGAGCGCAAACGATTGATTTCCCGCTTACATGAGGGCGGTGAGGTAGATAGGGATCTGCGCATTGTCTATTGGGAAGATGCCGAGTATCTGCAGGAAACCGTGGTTGAGGAGATCACAAAAGACTTTGAGGAACTTCTCGATGTTAAGGGCGAAGGCCTGGAGGCCGCGGAAATCTGGAAAAAGGCCCTGGATGAAGACATCAACTGCATGCAGATTCTCTCGCCAGTAAGGGGAGATCTATTCGGCACAGAGTCTATCAATCAAAAGGTCCAGGGGGTGAAAAGTGCTGGTTTCCTGGAAAGAAAAGGCGAACTTGACGGGTTCACGTATTTTGACAAGGTGATACAGGTTGTTAATCGACCTGAGTCAAATCCGTTGCGGGGGTACGATCACCGTATTAGAGATAAAGTAGAGCTCGAAATCTTCAATGGTGAAATTGGAAAAGTGGTGCCAACCGGAAAATGGGGGGCTGCTTTGAGGTCGAGAGGCCGAATAAAGCAGTTCTCTGTTCAATTCTCGGGGAAAGAAAATATCAGTGTCAATTATGGATTCCCGGCGGATAAGCCTGAGGGGAATCTTGAGCTTGCCTATGCGCTTTCTGTCCACAAGGCACAAGGGAGTGAATTCAATCGAGTGTATGTCGTTTTGCCTCAGGGCCGGGCTTCAGCTCAGCAGATGGAGCTGATCTATACCGCTCTGACACGTGCCAGCCAGCATTGCACGGTGTTTGTTCAGGATTCTGTCGAAACGCTTGTTAACGCCATGCGTCCTGAGCAATCAGCATTGAAGTTGATTAATTCGTCGCTGTTTAATTTTAACCCCGTACGGCCTGAGTTGGCGGCCAAGTCAGGCTGGTATGAGGCTGGAAAAATTCACGAGGCACTTACCGGCGATATGGTTCGGAGTAAGTCGGAAGTGATAATTACCAATTTGCTGCATGAGCGGGGAGTTGCTTTTTGGTACGAAAAGCCGCTTCTTGCGCCTGATGGGACTTTGTATCTTCCTGACTTTACAGTGAAACATCTGGGTGAAGAGTATTACTGGGAGCATGTGGGCATGTTGGCTGACCCAGAGTACGAACAGCATTGGGAAGAGAAGAAGGCATGGTATGAGAAACATTTTCCCGGGAAGCTGTTTACCACTATGGAGTCGAGCGAATTATCCAGGTCGGCTCAAGAAGTGATCGAACGGATCAAGGGGAAGTAGGCCCTCCATGCTCCCAAGTATTCTCTCAAGTGAACTCCGCAATGCCGTGGCCAGCTTTCTTCGGCAGGCATTTCCCTTCGCCAACCCCTGGTTTCAGCGCAGTGGATCGGGTGAGGAGTCGCCGCTGGCTCTGATTGACCGGCTGATTGATGAGCCGGGACGGCTGTTTCAGGGACCGTACCTGGATATCAAGTTGCCGTTTCGCCTGGCGGAGCAGGAGAACCTGCCATTTTCCCACGTGGAATTGCCGTTTTCCCCCTACCGACATCAGTTGAAGGCCTTCAATCGGCTGTCAGGGGATAAGCCGGCTTCAACCATCATTGCCACGGGCACGGGGTCGGGCAAGACCGAGTGTTTCATGCTGCCGGTGCTGGATGATTGCTTGAAGCGCCGGGAGCAGGGCATCAAGACCATTGTGATCTACCCCATGAATGCCCTGGCTACAGACCAGGCCAGGCGGTTTGCCAGGGAAGTCGCCAGGTTTGACACTCAGCTGACAGTTGGGCTGTTTGTGGGGGATGAAGCCAGTGGCGCGCCCAGTTCCATGGGGCCTGACAATGTCATCAGTAATCACGACACGCTGCGCCAAAACCCGCCAGATATCCTGCTGACTAACTACAAGATGCTGGATTTCCTGCTGATCCGGCCCAGGGACCAACCCCTGTGGCGTTTTAACAAGCCGGGGATGCTGCGTTATTTGGTGGTGGATGAGCTGCATTCCTTTGATGGAGCCCAGGGGACGGATCTGGCTTGTCTGATCCGTCGATTGCGGGATCGGCTTGGGGCCGGGGAGGAGCTGGCCTGCGTGGGCACCTCTGCCACCATCGGTTCGGGTGCTTCGGACGAACTGCTCAATTATGCCAGTGATGTATTTGCAACGCCCTTTGATGCCGAGGCGGTGGTGGAGGAAGATCGGCTGACCCCGGCAGAGTATCTGAAGGCAGCAACAAGCCATGCTGATAAAGAGGGTCTGGCGTATTTCGCCTGGCCGGATAGACACGAGGCGCGACTGGATCCGGGCCAGTATCGGGATGCGGATACCTATCTTCACCATCAGGCCCAGCTCTGGTTCGAGGATCTTGAGGCCGACCGACGCCCGGCCCTGAATGCCGGTGATGTGCGCCGTCGGGCCGAGGCAGCCGTGCAGCTTGGTGAGCTGCTGCACCGTCATGCGGCCTTTCATGAATTGATTAATGCCGGTGGGCGAGTGCGCTCGCTCGATGACCTGGTGGCAGACTGGCAGGTCGCCCGGGGGCTGAAGTCCCGCCAACAGGCGGAGTGGTTGCTGCTGAGCCTGATTGCCCTGG
>PWQG01000230.1 GCA_003556835.1 Gammaproteobacteria bacterium | reverse complement strand
TGTTCCGCGGTGGTTTTGTCATGCTGGACGATTTCTGGGGTGACGCGCACTGGCAGGACTTCCTTGTAGAGATTGCCAAGATCTTTCCCGACCGGGAGCTGGTTGAACTGCCCATGGACCATGAGGTTTTCCGCATCTTCTACGATATCGATGAAGTGGTGCAGGTGCCGGGTCGTGCGGTGACCTGGAACGATCGCACCTTCACGCTGGATGATCCCAATTATCCCCCTTCGGTACATGCCATTCTCGACGATGATGGCCGGGTCATGCTGGTCGCCAACTTCAATACAGATCTGGGCGATGGCTGGGAACATACCTTTGATCCACGATTTCCAACCTATTACATCAATGAGGCCTACAAGATCGGCATCAATTACCTGATCTATGCCTACACGCACTGACGGCAAGGACTGAAAACATGAGCGAGACAACAACAGAAGCGGCCAAGGCCCTGGATAAAGAGGCTCAGGACGAAGTGGTTCTGGCTAACAAGGATGACCTGGCACTGGTCGAAAAAATGCAGGATGGTTATGAGCAGATGGTCACCGAGATCCGCAAGGTCATCGTGGGCCAGGATCATGTCATCGATGAACTGCTGATTGCCCTGTTTGCCGGTGGCCACTGTCTTGTCACCGGTGTACCAGGGCTGGCCAAGACCCTGCTGATCAAGACCGTGGCCGATATCCTGCAGGTCGAGTTCAGCCGGATCCAGTTCACCCCGGACCTGATGCCCTCGGATGTGGTCGGTTCTGAAATCGTGGAGGAGGAGGACGGGCGCCGCAAATTCACATTCATGCGCGGCCCGATCTTCTGCAACATCCTGCTCGCCGATGAAATCAACCGTACACCGCCCAAGACCCAGTCTGCTCTGCTCGAAGCCATGGAAGAGCGCCAGGTGACCGCTGCCGGGCACACCTACCCCATGGCGGAACCCTTCTTTGTGCTGGCGACACAGAATCCAATCGAGCTGGAAGGCACCTATCCGCTGCCCGAGGCGCAACTGGACCGATTCATGTTCAAGATCGACCTCGCCTATCTGTCCGAGGAAGACGAGGTGGAGGTGGTCAGCAACACCACACGGGTGGTGGACAACACCGTCTCGCATCCCATCAGTGGCGAGGACATTCTCGAATTCCAGCGCATCGCCCGTCAGGTGCCAGCGGCCAAACCGGTCATCCAGTATGCCGTGCGCCTGGTGCATGCCAGTCGACCGCACAACGAGGTCGCCCCGCAGTTCATCAAGGATTGGGTCAGCTGGGGCGCCGGTATCCGTGCCTCCCAGAACCTGGTGCTGGCGGCCAAGGTACGGGCCCTGCTGCAGGGTCGCTACAACGTCGCCTACAGTGATGTGAAAGCCCTGGCGCCTTCGGTACTGCGCCACCGGATATTGCTCAACTTCCACGCCGAGGCCGAGCGCATCACCACCGATGAGGTTGTGCGTCGTCTGCTCGAGGCCATTCCGGAACCGAAGACCGGATTGTGAGCCGGCTTGTCAAAGAAGTAAGCCAACAGAGGCACGAGGCGCGCGAATGAGCCAGAACACCAACTTCATTGATCCACAGATCCTGGGTGGACTCGACAACCTGGAGTTACGCGCGCGGGTGATCGTCGAGGGTTTCCTTTCCGGTCTGCACCGCAGTCCGAACAAGGGCTTCAGTGTCGAATTCAAGGACTACCGGCATTACCAGCAGGGCGATGACATGCGCCATGTCGACTGGAAGCTCTATGGCCGCAGTGATCGCATGTTCATCAAGCAGTACGAGGATGAGACCAATGTCCGCTGCCATATCCTGCTCGACAGCAGCGCCTCGATGGCCTACGAATCCGGCGGCATGACCAAGCTGGACTATGCCCGTACCCTGGCGGCTGCATTGGCCTATTTCATCATGCGCCAGCGTGACGCCGTGGGGTTGATCACCTTTGATGAAAAGCTGCGCGACTACCTGCCGGCCATGGCCCGACAACCGCATCTGATGCGGATTCTGCGGACCCTGCATAATGTGAAGCCCGGCGCCACCACCGATATTGTGAGTCCGCTGGAGAACCTGGCGCAGAATCTCAAGCGCAAGAGCATGGTGATCCTGATCAGTGACCTGCTCACTGACGAGGCGCGTAGCATCACCACGCTGCGGCAACTGCGGGCCATGGGCAATGACGTGATGGTCTTTCATGTGCTCGATGACCAGGAACTGCATTTCAACTTCGGTGATTCATCCGAGTTCATCGACATGGAAAGTGGCGAGAGCCATACCACCTCACCCGGCGCCATCCGCAGCGGTTACCTGGAACAGTTGGGACAATACCTGGATTACTGCCGCAGTGAATGCCAGAAGGGCGGGGTGGATTACTGCCTGCTCAACACTTCGCAGCCGCTGGACAAAGCCCTTTATTCCTATATTTCCGGTCGCGGCGGGAGGGGTTGAATGAGCTTTCTGGCGCCCCTGTTCCTGTTCGGCCTGCTGGCAGTCGCCATTCCGGTGGCCATCCACCTTATCCGCCGCGAAAAGCCGCCCAGGGTCAATTTCAGCAGCATCCGCTTTCTCAAGCAGACAACAAAGAAGCTGGTGCTGTTCCAGCAGATCCAGCAGTGGTTGCTGCTGGCAATACGCACCCTGCTGATTGCGTTGATCGTGTTCGCTTTCGCCCGGCCCCTGTTCTACCAGACGCCCATGGCGAACCTGATGGACAGTGAGCCGCAGTCCCTGGTGCTGCTGATTGACAGCTCCCTGAGCATGCAATACGGGGAACAGTTCGAACGCGCCCGCAGCGAGGCCGAGCGGCACATCGCTCGACTCAATCCGGCCGATGAAGTGGCAGTGATCAGTTTCTCGCAGGCGCCCCGGCAGGTACGCGACCTGAGCGGTGATCACGCTGCCATGAGCGCCTTTCTTGATGGCATGGACGGGCCGGATTACCAGGTGGTGCGCTTCCAGCCGGCACTGCGCCTGGCCGACGAATTGCTCGGTAGCGCCCAGCATGATCGACAACGCGTGGTCATGCTCTCGGATTTTCAAGCCAGCGGCATGGAGGGCGGTGATCCATCCTGGATGCTTGGACCCGGTGTGGCTTTTGAAACGGTCAATGTGGGTGACGAGCGGGTGCGTAATCTCAGCCTGGCCGATGTGCGGGCTCCGGCGCAGCTGCGTGAAGGCGTCAGTGAATACGAGATTCTCGCACGGGTGCGCAGCACCGGCACGGTGGCTGTGGATCAGGCCCGGGTCAGTCTGATCATCGATGGTGAAACCGTGGCCCAGGAACCGGTGGACCTGAGTGAGCGCAGCGAAGCGGTGGTCAGTCTTCCCGCCGAGTTTGAGGCTGGCGGCCAGTATGCTGGCGAGGTTCATGTCAGTGGAGACGATTTTGACATCGACAATCGCTTCTATTTCAGTGTCGATGTGTTGCCCCGCAGTCAGGTACTGGTGATCAATGGTGCTCCCTCGGATAACTGGTACGACGACGCTGCCCACTGGTTTTCGCTGGCGCTGGACGGGCTGGATACACCCTACCAGGCCCGAACCGTGATCCAGGCTGATTTCACGGAGGCCATGCTGGCCGGACAGGATGTCGTGGCATTGCTCAATACCGGCTCCATGAGCCAGGCACAACAACAGGCCCTGGAGCAGTTCGTGAACCAGGGCGGTGGCCTGTGGCTGGCCCCCGGGGAGCGCAGTGACGCCCAGGCATTCAATGAGCAGTTTGCTGCGCTGGCGCCAGCCCGGCTGCAGTCCCTGGAGCGGATGTCCGACAATGACTACCTGCTGATCGCAGACCGTGACCGACGTCATCCCATCCTCGCGCCCCTGGATGTGGAATGGAATGCACGGTTCCGCGGTTACTGGCAGAGCGAAGCGCAGCCCGGCAGTGAAGTCATCATGCAGTTCGATAATGGCGCGCCTGCATTCCTGGAGATGGAACGGGGCGAAGGGCAGGTGCTGATGATGACCCCCCCCCTGGATCTCAGCCTCAGCAATCTGCCACTGCAGGGGCTCTACCTGCCTTTTGTGCACGAAGCCCTCGACTATCTTGGCGGTGGACAGGTAGGCGAGCGCGCACATCGTGTGGGGGACCTGATGGACTTCCGCGCCGATCTGCTCGCCGACAGCAGCCGCAATACGGTCACGTTGCCGGATGGACAGCAGCTTCCCGTCTCACTCGAAGCATCGACTATGCGGGCGGAGCAACCCGGTTTCTTCCGCCTGGGCGAGCAGGAAGCGAGTGTGATCCATGCCGTCAACATCCCGCCAGGCGCGGGCGATATGCGGCGTATACCGGCGTCCGAGTTGCATGATCGGGTGATCAATCCGGAGACCGCACCGCAGCGCTCCGAACGCGTGCGAACCGCACAACTGATGCAGGATATCGAACAGCCGCAACGGCTCTGGTGGTGGATTCTTCTGTTGGTGCTGATTCTGCTGCTGGCAGAGACGCGACTCGCGAATCGTACCTATCGTTGAAGGTGTTGTGGTCGGAGAGGGGCCAGGATGCCGACTGGAAAAGGTATCCAGAGTCACAGGGGTGAGTAGGGGGGAAACCATGAATCCCTTACCCGATCGGCACCCTGACGACCGGGATACTAGCACGCTGATCAAAAACCGCCCGGGCCGGTGACAGAATATTGCAAAGCCTTTGCGCTCGTTACAGAAGCGTCACTTCTGTAATACTCTGTCGCCAACCCGGCTCAGCATGCAATGATTCCCTCAGGCATGATTCTGCGCCTTGCCGCCCGGCAGCAGGCCCCGCAGGATTCCCGGATACTGGCGCAGACGCTGTGGCAGGGCCAGCATGGCCGGGGTCACCACCAGGGTCAGCAGGGTGGCAAAGCTCAGGCCGAAGACGATGGCGCTGGCCAGTGCCGCCCATTGTGAACTGATCGGTCCGCCGGATTCGATTTCTGCATTCACCAGGTCCACGGACATGCCCAGTGCCAGGGGCAGCAGTCCGCAGCCGGTGGTGAAGGTGGTCAGGAAGACCGGTCGCAGTCGCTGCACACCGGTCTGCACAATCATTTCCGTGATCGACCAGTTACCGTGCTTGCGGCGGATATGGTTGAAGGTATCGATCAACACAATATTGTTGTTCACAATGATCCCGGCCAGGGCCACGATCCCTATGCCGGTGAGAATGACACTGAAGGTCTGCCCGGTGATCAACAGGCCGAGCAGTACGCCGGCCGTGGACAGCAGCACTGAGGACAGGATCAGCAGGGCCTGGTAATAACTGTTGAACTGGGTTACCAGCAGGATCGCCATCATGGCCAGTGCCAGCAGGAAGGCCTGCAGCAGGAAGGCAAAGGATTGCTCCTGTTCTTCATTGGCGCCGCGGAAGCGGTAGTTGACGCCCGGCTCGGGTGGATTCTCCAGCAGCCACTGACGCAGTTCCTGCACCATATTGTCGGTGATGAAGCCGGGCGCCGGGTTGCCGCGTACATAGATCACCCGTGCGCCATCGACACGCTGGATGCTGCTCACCCCTTCCTGGGGCACACGCTGGATGAAGCTGCTGATGGGAATCAGGCCGCTGGCGGTGTTGATGCGGATTTCATCGATCTGTCCCACGCCGCGATACTGCTGCGGATAGCGCACACGGATCTCGACTTCCTCCTCACTGTCGTCGGGTCGGTAGTCGCCCATCATCACACCATTGGTCAACAGCTGCACGGCCGATCCGATTTCGTTGATGTCGGCGCCGGACATGGCGGCCCGGGCGCGATCCACGGTGATCTGCCATTCGATGCCGGGAACCGGCGTGGTGTCGTCAATATCGGTCACTCCCGGCATATTCTCTTCAATATGACTGCGTACCCGCCGCGCCTCGGCGATCAGGGCGCGCAGGTCCTCGCCGTAAAATTCCAGCTGCAGTTCCTTGCCCACGGGCGGGCCAGCCTCGGGGGTGACGACCTCCGCGGTGATGCCGGGCAGGTCGCGGATCGTCTCGCGATACAGGCTCTCGACTTCGAAACCGTCCAGGTCTCGCGTACGGCGGTCGGTGAACTCCAGGAAGATGGTGCCCACCAGGTCCGGTGCCGCACCCTGGCCGCCACCCAGGCTGCGCCCGGCTCCGGACTGGGTGACAATATTCTTGAAATAGCCGACTTCGCGGATGCGGTCTTCCACTTCCAGCACGATGTCACGCACTTCCTCGGGCGAATGGTTGCCACGGGCGAAAATACGGATCTGCGTCTGGGCCGGTTCAACGCTGGTGAAAAACTCGACGCCCTTGCCGAAGTTGAAGTAGGCGATGATGACGGCGACCAGGCTGCTGACACTGGCGAGGAAGACCAGGCCGGGTGCACGCACGGCAATCCGCAGGAAACGTGCGTACATCCCGGTGATGCCGCGAAGATTGCGGGTGTCACCCTGTTCCAGTTCCCGCAGTTGGTGATCTTCGTCGGTCGGTTTCGGGGTGCGACCGAACAGGGCGCCCAGTGTGGGCGCAAAGAGCAGGGCATAGAGCAGGGCGCCCACCAATACCGAGAACACCGTGATGGGCAGGTAACGCATGAACTCCCCAGCGACACCGGGCCAGAACATCAGTGGCAGGAAGGCCACCAGGGTGGTGGAAGTGGAGGCCAGTATGGGCCAGAACATACGGTTGACCGCCTCCTGATAGGCGTCCTGACGGTTGTATCCCTCGGCCATCTTGCGATCGGCGAATTCGATCATGACGATGGAGCCGTCGATGAGCATACCCAGGCCCAGCAGCAGGCCGAAGATCACCATGAAGTTGTAGGTGAAACCCAGCGCTGAAATGATGATGAAGGCAAAGAAAAACGAGAAGGGTATCGACAGGGCCACCAGGATGCCCGAGCGCACACCCACTGCAGCGATGACCACGATCAGCACCAGGATCATGGCCGTGGCCATGTTCCCTTGCAGGCCCGATACCTGTTCGATCACCAGGGGGATGGTGTTGTTCAGGTACTGGATTTCCACGGCAGGTGGCAATTGCCGGCGCCGCTCGCGGATGATCTGATCGATATTGTCCATGGCACCGATCAGGCTGGCACCCTTGCGCTTCTGCACGTCCAGGGAGATGGCCTGGCGCCCGTTGGCATAGGCATAACGCTCGGCATCCTTGAAGGTGCGGCGCACGTCGGCAATATCACTGAGCAGCAACACACCGTCCTCATTGGCCGCAATCGGCAGGTCGAACAGGTCCTGGGCGGTCTCGATCAGACCCGGCAGCTTCACGGCGAAGCTGCCCTGGCCGGTGTTCAGTGTGCCTGCGGGGATCAGGCGGTTGTTATTGGTCACTGCCTGGATCACCTGCTGGTTGGTCAGGCCATAGGTTTCCAGGCGCGCCGGATCCACCAACGCCTCCAGCAGCTCGTCACGGGCGCCGATCATATCGGCCGAGAGAATCTCTGGCAGGTTCTCGATCTCGCGTTGCAACTCCTGGGCCAGACTGAGCAGGGTGCGTTCCGGTACATTGTCGCCGGTGATGGCAATCTGCACCACCGGCACGGTGGCGGCCGAAACCTCCTGGATCAGCGGCTGTTCGGTGGCCTGCGGGAAACGTGCCTGGGCCCGGTCCAGGGCGCTGCGGATGTCCTGCAGTGCCAGGTTGGGGTCGAAGTTGACATCGAATTCGGTAATTATGGTCGCCGCCCCTTCATTGGAGAAGGAGCGGATCTGGGTGATGCCGTCGACATTACGCAGCTCGATCTCCGTCGGCCGGGCCAACAGGCGTTCTGCATCCTCCGGAGATATACCCTGGTGGACAATGGTGGTGATGATCACCGGTACTGTGACGTCCGGATTGAGTTCCACCGGAATCGAGCGGTAGGAAAACAGCCCGGCCAGGATCACCACCACAAAAATGCTCAGGGTGGTGCGGGAGCGGGAAACAGTGGCCTTGAGGTAGCGCATGGGTTACTCCGGCGTCAGCGCAGGTTCAGGCTGCTGGCAGTCTGGACGACCTGGCCCGGAAAGACCAGTTCCTGGCCCAGGGTGATGAGATTGACCGTGGCCGGCAATCCGGTCACCCAGAATCCGGATTGACCGATGTCTGTGCTCTCACCAATTATCTCGATGTTGCGAAAGTGCACCCGGTTTTCGGCGTCGACGATTTTCACGCCCGGTGTGCCTTCATCGTCCAGGGTCAGGGCTGAGGGCGGAATCAGATGCGCCGGGCGTTGCTCGGCGCTGATCATGATTTCGGTGGAAATGCCTTGGCGGATCGGGCGGTCCTGCGGCTCAAGTTCGACCTCGATGCGGTAGCTGCGTGAAGCCGGATCGGCGGCGCGGGACAGGTAGCGCACATGACCGGTGACTCGCTCACCGGTGGTCAGCCGGGCTTCGACCGGCGCATCGGGAGACAGTTTGCCGATATTGCGCTCCGGTACCGTGCCGACCAGCAGCATGGGTTCGTCGTCGAGCATGGTGGCACATTGCCCGCCCATGTCCATGTAGTCGCCCACCTCGATCTCGCGGCTTTCCAGGATGCCGTCAAACGGCGCTCGGATCCGAGTGCGTTCCAGGGCCAGGCGGGCCCGCTCAACGGCAGCCGTGGCGGCATCCAGGCTGGCCTTACGCTGTGAAATCATAACCTGGGCCTGCAGGCCGCGGCTTTGCAGGTCCAGTTCTCCCTCGTATTCCAGGCGGGCCTGCTCCTCGCGGCTGACGGCTTCCTGCAGGTCCGCTTCGCGGTTGTCGACCGCAATCTGGCAGAGCACGTCCCCTTCAGAGACACGGGCGCCGCGTGGAACGGGAGTGGCCACCACACGGCCCGAGGCCTCGGCGCGGACTTCCACATGCCGGGAAGCCTGGGTACGTCCGCGTACACGCACCAGTTCCGTGAAAGACTCCTGTTCCAGTTGCGCCACGCGCACCGTGAAAGTGCCGGCCTCGAAACCCGCGTCACTGTCGGCTGCCACGGCGTGAATGGTGGTATCGCGTTCGGCCGGGCTGTACAGATCAACCAGCCCCGTGTGCTCGCGTGGAATCAACATCCAGACCAGCATCAGGCCGAGCAGTACCAGGGCAACGAGGTGGCGGATCTTCACAGATGTACTCCAGATCTGGCGGGGGTTTCGAGTGTTACGTATTGTAACCAGCTTATTTTCGGTTTCAATGTGCCATACGTCATGAACCCTTGTTTTGGTCTGTGATTCAACGACTGCATGGCTCGCTTGGGCGCAATTGCCCACTGGTGGCCATCAGCAGCCTGAGGACGTGGCTCTTTTAGCGTCGCGTATACTATCATGTCGGCCTTCAATCAGCTTGTATCCGGAGTCGAGAATCATGTCATCTATCGCGCGTCTGTTTCCATTGATCCTGTTGGCCGTCAATGGTGTCCTGTACCTCTACGTGGCCTGGCTGTTCATCAGTGATCCGGTGGACTGGTTTGCCGCGCTCGATGTCAGGCTGTCGCGTGGTTCGGTCGGTTATACCGAGTTGCAGTCGGTCTATGCCGGCTTGATGGCGGCCATGGGGCTGTTCTTTGTGCTATGCGCCTGGCGGCCCACTTGGCGGGAGCCGGGCCTGGTGTTCATGCTGCTGTCCTACGCCGGACTGGTGCTGATGCGCAGTAATGGCATTCTGATCGAGCAGTCCTACAACACCCTGATCCTGCAGATCTATATTGCGGAATGGCTGGCCCTGTTGCTGGCCATCGTGGCCCTGTTCCTGCAGCGCCGCGCATGATCGGTCACGGCCTATTGCCGGGCTCGCTCTAGCGGGCTACGGGTTTCTTCTGCAGCTTGCGCTGCAGGGTGCGCCGGTGCATCTTGAGCTGACGGGCCGTCTCCGAAATATTGCCCTCGTTTTCCTTCAGCACTTTCTGGATATGCTCCCACTCCAGGCGGCGCACTGACATCGGTTCCTGCACTGCCGTGCCGGATTGCACGGCCGGTGGGCTGTCGAACAGGGCGGTGAGGATTTCATCCGCATCGGCGGGTTTGGCCAGGTAGTTGTGGGCACCGAGTTTGATTGCCTCGACCGCCGTGGCAATACTGGCATAACCGGTGAGCACCAGGATGCGGATGTCCGGATTGAATGCCCTCAGTTCCGGGATCAGGGGCAGGGAGGATTCCCCGGCCAGGTTGAGGTCGAGGATGGCGTGATTGGGGCGCTGGTCCTGGAAGCGGTCTTTCAGTAACGCCAGGGTCTGCTCGCGATTGGCGGCATGAACCACGTCCTGGCCGCGATGGGCGAAAGAGCGGCTGATGACCCGGGCGAAGACCTCGTCGTCTTCCACCAGCAGGATTGGTGGCGTTGCATTCATGCCTGGTTCTCCCGTGCCTGGTACTCTCGGTCAGTCTGTATGGGCAGGCGGATCACCGTCATGGCACCACCTTCGCGGCGATTGAACATCTCGATGCTGCCGCCGAGGCGCTGAATGGCCGCATTGGCCAGGAAAATGCCCAGACCCATGCTGTCCTTGCGCGTCGATATGAACGGCTCGCCCATGTTTTCCATCACTTCAGGCGGAATGCCGGGGCCGTCGTCAAGGATGGCAAACTGCAGAGGCAGTTCACTGTCCGTATCATGGCTGATACCGACCTGCACGCGTTCGGTGGCTGCCTTGACCGCGTTCTCGATGATGTTGATCAGGGCGTGCTTGAGCGCCGGGTCGGCGGAAATGGCCAGATCCGGAGCGTCGGTGGGCAATTGGAACTCCACTGTACTGCGCGGATGCACATTGGTGATGTAGTCCGCGATGTCATCCACAAAGAACTCCAGCGTGGTCTCGTCGCCGTCTTCGGTCTGCTCCTTGTTGTAGAAACGTGTCAGGGAGTTGAGGGATTCCTTGCAGCGGTCGACCTGCTCGCGTAGCAGGCGAATGTCTTCGCGCACGGCCTTGCCTTGTAAAGTGCTGTCGTCCTGGCGTTCCAGGTCACCCAACACCACCGCCATGGTGGACAGCGGGGTGCCCAGTGCATGGGCGGTGCCGGCGGCCAGGGTGCCAATGGCGATCAGTTGCTCGTTACGCATTTCGTTCTCACGCGCCTGGGCCAGGTTCAGTTCGCGGCGGCGGATGGTGGCGGCCATACGTGTAATGAACATGGTGATCAGAATGGCGCTGACCACAAAGGTCACCCACATGCCCACCAGATGCAGCTGGAAGGTGCTGCCATGGTGAACGTGCTCGGCTTCACCCTGCAGGTCGATCGCCAGGAACAGCGTGTATACAGCGATGCTGAGCACGGCATAGGCATTGACCGGCATCTGTCGCAGCAGGGTCGCGGCCACCGCCAGCAACACCAGCAGATAGGAGATCAGGGGATTGCTGACCCCGCCGGTGTAGAAAAGCACCACGCACAGGAACACCACATCCAGGGCAAGCTGCAGGAACAGTTCCCGCTGACTGATCAGGGCCGAATGCCGGAGCCGGTAATAACCGATGACAATCGAAACACTGACCAATACGGACAGTATGACCACCGGCAGCAGGGGGAGCTCCAGTTCCGAGAACATTGCAAAACCGGTGGCGGCGACCAGGGCGGTCAGCATCACCAGCGCGCGCAGTAGCAGAATGCGCTGCAATCCCTGGCGTTGGGTGCTGCTGTGCTGGTCGTCCAGGCCCAGCAGTTGACTGAAGTATTGGGTGTCCATACGCCATTTTTGGTCAGGGCCACCGATAAATGCAAGCACTGCGACAATCTGTCGCGCAGTTCATACTGCTTTGTTGGCGGTTCACTAACGCCCCCGCAAGGCGTATATTGCGAGTCTTTTCGCTATTGATGACAGAACAACTCCATGGAGTACAGGGAACTCGATCATCCACTGAATGTTTTCGCGGCCATGTTGCGGGCAGCGCCCGGGAGCGGTTTTCTCGGTTATGCCTGTATTGACCGGATCGCGAATGACCTGCCTCGGGACGAGAAACGCCTGCGTGCCTGCTTTGCAGAGGGGCAGGCGGGTATGGCGGATCGGCTGCTCGCGCGTCT
>PWQG01000404.1 GCA_003556835.1 Gammaproteobacteria bacterium | reverse complement strand
TGATGCGCTGGGCCGAGCGGCAGTTATCCGGTCGGGAACCGGCCGAGGCGTGGAGGGCGGTAAGACCGAATCATCCCCCGGATGATTCGGCACGCCCCGTGAAGCGCGAAACTCACGCCATCGCCTGAAAGGCTTGGCGGGAGTAGTTCATCACCGCAGTGACGATGACTTTGACCTGCACGCCCGCATGTTCGCCCCCCTGGCCGGGGTGAGCGAAGACCCGGCAACGGGCAGTGCCAACCTGGCCCTGGGGGCACTGCTGGCACACTGCGACGCTGCCGATGACGGCGAGTGGCAGTGGCGTATCACCCAGGGTGTCGAAATCGGACGGCCAAGCGTGCTCAACGTCCGTGCCTGCAGACAGGCCGGCCGGGTCAGTCAGACCTGGGTCAGCGGGCCTTCGGTCATGGTGGCGGAAGGGGTGCTCTGTTGAAGGCGGAAGGCTCTAACGATAAGGGGATGGGTCGGCCAGAACTCTCTGCCCCAACCCCCACCCGCGTACTCTTTGCCGGCGACCCCCACGGTCGGTTTGATCCGATCCGTACCGCCGTGGAGGCGTATCGCCCGGAGACCGTGATTCTGCTCGGTGACTACGAGTTGGAGGCACCGCTGGACGAGACACTGGGGGCCGTCACCGAGCAGACCCAGGTCTGGTGGATTGCGGGCAACCACGACTACGTCCAGACCCACTACTACGACTATCTCTTTGGCTCTCGCCTGGCCGAGCACAACCTGCACGGTCGGGTTGTGGAGATCGCCGGGCTGCGGGTGGCCGGGCTTGGGGGACATTTCCAGGGCAAGATCTGGTATCCGCGTCAGCGTCAGGCGGAACCGAACTTCACCTCCCGGGACGCTTTTCTGTCCCAACTGGGTAAGGGTAACCGCTGGCGGGGTGGTCTGCCTCGAAAACGCCGGGGCGCTATCTGGTACGAGGACGTCTCGGCCCTGGCCGAAGAGCAAGCCGATGTGTTGGTGACCCATGAGGCACCCGGCTGGCATCGCCTCGGGTTTCAGGCCATTGATGAGCTCGCCGCGGCGCTGGGGGCGCGGCTGATTGTCCATGGGCACCTGCATGAGCACTACAGGGTGCCGCCGCGCGCAGGTGCCCCTTGTGTCTTGGGGGTCGGTGAGGCCGAAGTGGTAGACCTGAACGGAAATCGACTCTCGGCCGAATAGTAGTCGCAAAAAAAGGGGCGGCCGGCGGCTTTAACCTCGCCGCGGCCGCCCCAGCCGGCTCAGTCAGCTCAGTCAGCTAGCCCCAGCTTCATCGCAAGAACGCCCAGGCGATAGCCCCGTCGATAGAGGGCATTCAGGATCCCGGGCGGCCCATACCGGCGCAGTTCCGACTGGGTCGGCATGCGGCCAAGTTGCCTGCCGATGGCCAGGACCGTGCCCTCGATCCGCTGCTCGGTCCAAACCACAGGGGAGTAGCACCCGATCTTGCGCCGCGCTGTCTCCACCATGGCGGCGGAGAATGTCAGCCTCGCCGCATCGCCCAGCTTCTCGATCAGCCGCTCACTGTGGCGAATATCCCTCGGCTCAATCGCGACGCAGGGCAGGTCATGCGCCGCATACAGCGCCTTCTTCTCCTGCCAGCGCTCTTGGTAGGCCCGCTCCCGCTCATTCTCCGGCTCGTCGTCCTCACCGACCATCAGCACCTCAATGTAGACGTCCTGGCCGGCATGGGTCTCGATTCGAAAATCGGGGGCCATACGCTTGCCGTCACCCAGTTCCAGAGTCACGCGGCTGGAGGGAATCCGCAGCGCGTGCAGGACAATGGCTGTCCTCAGTTCTGCCTGGGAATCGACGGTATACCCCTGAGGGGCACGATATGCTTTCTTATGGTTTTTCGGTGGCATTTTCAATTCCTTGTGAAGATTATCGATCGAGCCATACTCCCGCTGCACGGCACGCAGAAATGCATGTGAAGCCACCAGCGCAAGCTCCTTTAGGGAAAGATCGCCGTGGCGTTCATAAGCCGCGAGATACATCGCCTTAATCTTCTCTCTGTTCCATTGCTGTCGAGCGCCGTCGACTTCATAGCCCATGGCCTGTGCACCGGCCTCCCAACACCCAAAACGAGCGCGCACCAGGGCCTCAAGACTCGAATCCCGCTGCCTTATAATGGACGCCTTGGGCAGTGCGCCATCATCGGCATGCTGGTCGAGTTCTTGGCGAAGCAGTCGGTCATCATAGACCCACCGATCCGCCCGACCACTGGCCTTGTGTGGCTCGAGCCCCGCCGCCTCCAGAAGCGCCGGGAAGCCGCCGCTGAACAGCGCGTCCACCCGCTGATTGGCGCTGGGGTTGGCCTTCGCATAGTCCTCACGGAGAGGGGAGTGACCAAGCGCCATGGCAAGCGCGCGGACGGCCTCGATGTGATTCTTGGGATCGGACCAATGGCCACGCGGCACGCGGCTCGCCACCTGGAGGCCCTCGTCAGTAGCGATCTTGCGCCAGTCCACTTCGTTCTGGACCAGCCGCTGGTAAACGGCCTTGCTGGTGGCCCGGAACTGCTCGGCGCGAACCACCCCGTTCTGATCGGCTGCCTGGTGCAGAACCGTGCGAATTTTCTCTTCGGTGTAACCAGTCTTCTTGGACATTTCAGGATCTCCTTATTTGTCCGTGAAAGTAATTATATTGAGCACGGCATTCCGACTTATGGGCTAGCCTCCTTGACGATTCGCCTCGGGCCTCCTTGCCCTGTGCTCACCTCCTTTATCCCACGTCCTTTTTTCTAAGGAAGGGCCTCAAGGAAAGTTTTTCGATATTTTTTTGTGGGACCTGATGCGTCTCTTGGGGCGGCGATCATAGTGGGGCTGAGCGGCAGCCAGCCGAAAAAACCACGACCGTTGCGGGCACGAATTACAGCGTTGGAAACGGACAGAGTTTTCGGCAGAGGGGTTCGAGCGAGCCTGATCGTGGCCCGTCGGGTGGCCTGTGAGACCGGAGGAAGTCCACGCGGCGTGCGCTGATATGACAGGCAGAATGGAGGTGCGACTGGAGTCGTCCGGAAATAACGGCTCGAGGAACAGTGAGCCTAGCTCACAGGCACGATCCCCGGCCTTGCAAGCTGACCGTCGGTGAAGCAGTGAACCAGAAGCCAACGCGTATCATCTGGTATATTCGGCCAGCTCACAGGCTGGATGTACCGAAACCTACACCAAAGCACAAACGGCTCTGGAACCGCTCTGAGAACGGTATCGGTCCACCTCGTCCGATCACAACGCCCCAAGTTATCAGACTCCAAAGCCAGTCCGGATACCTGACTAGTGGAAGTGGCCTTGGCCCTCGGAGACTCCACCTATGACGCAAAACGTACATCTCGGAGAATTGTCGTGGCCGCAGTACGAGCGCTGGCTATCCGGCACAAATCCCGTGATGCTGCTCCCCGTTGGCGCACTGGAGCAGCACGGTTATCACATGGGTATGAATGTGGACGTTGCGCTGCCGACCGCTGTTTGCGAGCGTGTGGCTGCTCGTATCGGTGCCTTGGTCGCCCCACCGCTGTCCTACGGATACAAATCGCAACAGAAATCCGGTGGAGGCAATCATTACCCGGGCACCACCAGCCTGGATGGCATGACGCTAACCTCTACAGTCCGCGACATCATCCGAGAATTTGCCCGTCACGGACTGAGGCGACTTGTCATCATGAATGGGCATTTTGAGAACGCCATGTTCATCGTCGAGGGCATTGACCTGGCACTGCGGGAGCTGACACTGGCTGGCATCGACGATTTTCGGATCATGACCTTGTCCTACTGGGACTTTGCAGAGGACCCCGGGCTGCTTGCAGAGTTGTACCCTGACGGCTTCAACGGTTGGGACGTTGAGCATGGCGGCGTCTTTGAAACCTCGCTGATGCTCGCTTTGCGTCTGGACCAAGTCCACCTGGACAAAGTCGAAGACCATCCCCCGGCGCAATTCCCGCCCTACGACGTTTTCCCCGTGATACCGGAACGCACACCAGCACCTGGCACGCTGTCCTCTGCGAAAGAAGCCACCGCTGAGAAAGGGCAGTCCATACTCAAAGTCTGTGTCGACGGCATCACCGCCGCCATCCGACATGAGTTCAACCCGATGCGGGCCGATTAGCGGCTGGCTGGAGAGGTCTTCTAGTGACTGGATGGCCTCGGTGGTTCCGCGTTGGACGCCAACGCACTCCGGCTCAACACATCAGCGCCGCTAATTTCGGCTCCGCGTTTACCGTCCCCTGGTGAGCGCCTCAGAGCCGAGATAGAGCTGACCTCTTCTATCGATAAGGAGACGTTCCCGCAGCAACGCCTCCAACGGCGACTGCAGCCGCTCCTTGGCATTCTCGGTCAGCCGAATGAACCCAATGCGGTGAAGCCCCGTGTTCATCGCCTCATCTACCGCCGCTCCTTCCTGGCGCAGCACGGCGTGGAAGAGACAGAGCATCAACTCGCCATCGTGGACGTGGTCCAGTTGCCGAGTCTTGTCTGGGGCTGAGCGCCAATCCCGCCAGCGGGGCATAAGGAATTGCTGATCGAGACCAATGAACTCGCCTTGTTGGACCAGGCTGCCCTGCTCCGCCAGCCGTTTCAGCCGCTGCTCGATACGCTCACGGATCCGGGCACCGAGCCGCCCCACATCGGCCGCGGTGAGCAACCGGTCGGCCAGCACCAGAAAGTGGACGGGGCCCTCTACCTTGATGACCTGCGTGATGGCCTGATCCAGCGGTTCATCGCTCAAGTCGTGGAAGCTCTCAGTGCCCACCAGACCCAGTTGGGCGGGGTCTACCGCCTGGTAGGGGATCAGTGAAAAGGTTGGTACCCAGCGCGTCGGGGTGGTTGGGCGTTCCGGGTGAAGCGCAGTGCCTTGCGCCTGATCACCCCCATCGCGGATCAGCCTGAGGTAAAGGTCGGCGGCCGCCTTCAGCCCACCTGTCGCGATCTCGCTCATTGCTCCCCCTCCAGCACCAGGTCCACGGCCCACACCTCTGCCAGCAGGTCGATCATCGCCTCCTGGAGCACGGTGCGCGGGCCCATCGCCAGGCAGGCATCGTCCAGGGCCAGTAGCGCCTCCGCCCGGGTTTCCCCAGCCACCTTATTCCCGAACGCTGTAGCCAGTGCATGGAGCACCCCGAGGACGACCTGAGGGTCCTCTCCCGGCTCTTCGGTCCCGAGCCAATGGACCAGTCGTCGGCCCACCACGGTCACATCCTCTGCCAGTCCGTGTTGGACGCCCAGACTGATGCGAGGGTCGTCCACCGTGTCCGAGTCGAACCGCGTGCTGCCCCGGCCCAGTGTGGCCAGGGTAAACAGCAACCCCGCGAACAGATCCCTGGCCGGTTCCTCCTCGAGCGATATATCGTTGGCTTCCAAAACGTGGGCGCCGACGGGCGCAACCTCTGCCGCCGACACCTCCAACCGCTCACGCTCCTGGCGGGCCCGCTCACGCCAGGCGACGATGGCACCCACGCCGCGGGCGATGCCGACGAAGAGCAGGCCAAACGCCTTGAGAAACCCCCCGATCAATGCGAACACACCGGTGAACAACAAGTAGATGCCCTGAAGCTGGGCGGCCTTGTGCCCCCGCACCTGGACGCCACCCAACTTGAAGGAAGAGCGTCCGGGCTTGACCCAGTTGAACGAGCCCACCGGTGTTTTGGATGAAACAGTCACACCGCTCTTGGAGAGGTTCAGCTTCGCCGCATCGGAGCCGTAGCGCCCGCGCAGGATAAACCGGCCGTTCTGGAGGGCGACCTGGGTGTTGCGGGCCAACCGGGTGGAGACCCGCACGCCGTGTCGGGTGTTGCCGGTGAGGTTCACCCCGGCCGCACGGGCGTGGGCGCGCAGCGACACGCCGCCGGTGCGGCTCGCACGGAGGTACTTGCCACCATGCTCGATACGCTTCTGCCGGCCGCTGCGATCCTTTTCGCCGACTTTCAGAAAACCCATTCGCCCTCCTCTGGTGAGCCGCTACTCAATAGTCTGGGCAACGTCCGCCCAGCTCAGCATTACCACCCCGACAACTTCAGTAAGTGTCTATGGCGCGCAGCATCAACTCGAAAGGGCCGGCCTGCTTGTCCGCGACAAACAAGCTCAGGGACGAAACTTTCGCAGGATCCAGCGCAGCCGCATCCGCCAGCACCCGACCTCGAAAGGTCGGCGTGAACCGATGGAACGGGAGGTTGATTCGTTGCCAGACCGCCGCTTCGGTCGCAAACGCCTGCTGATACACCGGGGCGTTCCGATCCCAGGTCACCCGGATTCCGAACTTGTAGACCTTGCCATCTCCGCAGGCCCCAAGCACAAGGCCCTCGGAGCCGGAGAGGTCCAACGGCGGCAGATCGCATTTTACCGAGGCAAATCCACCACCGTTGGCAAGACTGACCTCACCGTGAAAGACACTGATGGTGTCGTCGACAGGCGTGACACGCCCCGTCGATCGACCGCCCATGACCGGATCGCCCAGCGACACCCACTGAGACCCCGTGGCTTCTCTACCGAACCGCGTGACTGCGACCATACCCGCTCCACTTTTACCCTGTTTCCGGGCCTCCCCCAGTGCAGTGTATGCTCATCGCATGATTGGATCGATTCGGGCACCTGATGGTCTACCAGGATGCTGTCCTGGCGGTCGCGCAATGGGCCATCGCCTGCTTACCTCCCTGTCCGACGAGGGTCACTCATGGCTATCCCGATGATCCACCACCCGGGCTATACCATCGAGCTGCCCGAGCGCCATCCTTTTCCGATGCGCAAGTTCCGGGTGCTCCGAGAGCAGCTCGCCACGCCCGCTATCGACAGGGTGGCCGACTGGATGCAACCGGAACCTGCGGAACGGGCAATGCTCGCCCGGGCCCACAAACCGGAGTACATCGATGCGTTTCTGACCGGGCGCACCGACCCGACAGCGCAGCGGCGCACCGGTTTCCGTTGGTCAGAGGATCTCGTTGAGCGGGTGCGCCTGGAGACAGCGGGCACGGTTCTGGCGGTGGAAGCCGCATTGGCGCAACGACTGGAGCTGAATACCGCGGGCGGCACCCACCACGCCCACGCCGATGCCGGAAGTGGCTACTGTCTGATCAACGACATTGCTGTCGCCGCCCGGCACGCCCTGGCCTGTGGCTGGGCGAAGCGCATTCTGGTCGTCGATCTGGATGTCCACCAGGGGGATGGCACCGCCGGACTTTTTGAGGACGAGCCAGCAGTCTTCACCTTCTCCATGCATGCCGGCACGAACTTTCCAGCACGCAAGCGGCAGGGGGATCTGGATATCGCATTGGATAAAGGCGTCTCGGACGCCGAGTATCTGCGCATCCTGGAAAATACGCTCCCGCGCCTGCTGTCCGAGTTCAACCCTGACCTGGTGATCTACGACGCTGGCGTGGATGTCCACACCCTGGACCGGATGGGACACCTCGACCTTTCCGATGAGGGCATCACCCGACGTGATACCTACGTGCTACAGACATGCCGGGAGGGCAGCATCCCCGTGGCGGGCGTCATCGGTGGCGGCTACGACCGTGATATTGGTGCCCTTGCCCAACGCCATTCGCGGCTCTTCACGGCAGCGGCGACACTGTAGGTATTGCTCGGTCGGATCGATCCATCCTCGACGAAATGCAGCGGCCGGACTTCTCTCTGCAGTCACCTCCTTTCACGCCCGCGGGGTAGGCGCTGTCGGTACGCGCTCAGTAGCTGCATCCAGAATGTGAGGCGCATCCGTCATGTGGCGAATGCGGGTGGGAAGCCAGTAATCGATACGTGACGGCCGCGGGTAGCCATCAACTGGTGCATGAAAACCCGGCCTGCGACAACTTGTCACCGCATCACTTATCAACGGAAACCAATGACCCCACTGTTCGCTTCGGACCGTGCGACGAATACAGTGTCCGACTTCGACAGAGAACAGACACACAGTCCGAATTGGACAGTGCAAAACCGTTAATGTTTTTTTCGAACAGAGGACACAAGAAACAAAAAAATACCGCCAGAATAAATACTTGACACGCAATCAAAACACATAAAAACTGACTTCGAACTCAAAACGAAGGTGGCCATCATGACCCAAACCAGTAGTTCGACTGTACTCCACAACCTCGACGAGAAACTCTATACAGATTACTTGAGCGGTCTCACACCACAGGAACTCACTCGCCTGACCGCTGAATACGTTTTTTACGAGCCTGCGGAAAAAGGGTTTTACATCAAGCCGGAAGGATCTTCCAAGGACATTTGGGTAGAGTTTGAAATTCCTGTGGACGGGGAACTGTTTTGCTGCACAGAGGAAATCGACGAGGTGTGCCGAGCCATCTATTCAGCGGTACCAGAAAAATTCAGTTCGCTCGAAGAGATTACTGATGGCGAAGATCTCTTCGGGGCAGTCGATCAGTATGCAGAACATGCCGCCCCAGTCATCACGGACATCCTAATGAGACAAATGAAGGATGCAGTGTCCAGCGTCAATGAGGAGATTGAGCGGATCAGAGAGGAAGAATAGATCTGGCGAGTGTGGGCAGGGAGAGGCTGCGCCGCCCTGCCCACTTCCGGGGTTCATCCAGGCTCGAGTCGCAGCGCCAACCAACAGCTCAACATCCAAGATACTACTGAAGAGCAGCCCCTCCAGCACTGCAGGCAATAGCCGACGCGACAGCACGTTCCAGCGGATCACCCCCATTGCTGGCCGCGAGACATAGGTTGGTCCACGGCGGAGGGCCTCCTCTGTCCACCACCTAAGCCTGCCTGGCTTGAGGGTGCAAACACCTCGAGCAACACATCCGTGTTTTTGCCCGAAATCCGCGTAAACCCCCGATTGCGCGGACGGAAGGCATGCTACATTCATCGTTCAAACCCCGGGCAGCGCCCGGGCCTGATAGCTGGCCAGGTAAAACGAATCAGCGATGCGAGCCACTGTATACAGTGCCGCGAGATGGGCCCTAAGGGGCCACTAGGCAATCAATACATCTGAAATAGAGACGGATAGCGTCATCCCCGAGAATGCCCCGGATCCACTGTGTCCGCGGGGCACCCCGGTCGACTAAAACCCTCCCAAGCTCCGAGGCAGCATGCCCGGGACCGAGAGGACCCACCTGACGGCCTGGCCTGCCTGGCCCTGGCACCAACATCAACGTCCGCGCCCGCGGATCCAGCTCTATGCGCAGATGCCCGCCGGTCGTGTCACCCGACCGACAGCGGCCCCCCGCCCCCGGCATATGCCGGCCAGTGGTCGCCATGGCACTGATCGCTGAGTGCAAAAGACCCTAGGCAAGCAGGGAACTCCCCCCATGCGCGACCGGCGCACAACCCGGTTTATAACACTCATCCGAGCAAGTGGCGGGTGCCGGGGGGACGGCATGGACCAGCACGGTTTCAGGGGTGCGTGCGAGACGCACGCGACCCCCAGTGGTCATGGTATCGGGCGAGCAAGGCTCGACTGCGACCCCTGGCACTCGCCATAGCTCGGAGCTGCGCCATGCCAGCGCTTGCCGCCCATGATTATGTAGAGAGGATTAAGACAGCATTGGATGACCAAAAGAGGAACAGGATTGATGGGGATATTCGGCAGCACCTCAACTCGTAATCACGGGTGGGGTAAGAGGATGGAGTGGGCCGGCGTCCAAGCCCTCCGATCCCATTATGCGCTGGGATCATTTAGCACCCTCAGCACTCGGATTCACCATTGGCGAATGTTTTGCCAATGGGCCCAATCCCATGGACTCAGGGATGCGCGCAGTGTGACCGTGGAGGTCACTTTGGATTATGCAAGGCACCTCCAAAGCAGCGGATGCTCGGTCCCTTATGGGCAGAATTTGCTGAGCTCGCTCAACTGTACGATGCGCGCAATGGGGTCCAGAACTTATGTCAGCCCCAGTCGAGCATTTGGAGCAAAACGAATCCGTATCCGAAGCGAGCCACCCTCTTACCTGGATATGGCGGATCTGACACGCGCCACCGGGGCCCTTCTGGAGGCAAACCTGCCTCGTGTCGCAGCGCTCCTCATGCTCGCCCGGCATGCGGGGTTGCGCCTGGGTGAAGCCAGCTTAGCGAACCTAAAAACCTGGGAGAAACAAGCTAATCGCTACGGAAAGATCAATGTACAAAGGGGCACAAAAGGCGGTCGCCGCGCGCCGAGATGGATAGATGTTTCTCCGGCATTGAAAGAGGCAATCCAGTTCGCTGCCTCAGTTGCGCAATCTAACTGCCTCCTGGCGCCCAATGAGAGCCTAATAAGATGGTATCGCACCGAGGTGCAGCGAGGCCGCCGGCTGCTCCACCGTTTGCAAGCCGGTAAGATCCACGACTGCAGGACGGCATTCGCCTGCCAGCGCTACCGACAGCTCACCGGTTATCCAGCACCCGTCGTCGCCGGTGTCCGGCTCGCCACGCGAGCGGAGGATGCGCGCGCCCGAGATCAGATCGCGTATGAGCTGGGACACGGGCGGCGGGACGTGGTGGCGAGCTATTGCGGGAGCAGCCGCCAATGAACCCCAGGAACCAACACCAATTGCGTACACTGATGCGGCGCCTCCCTGGCGCAGCAGCGACTAATCAGCGACACCTCGCTCACTGCATGCAGATGATGGCTGCGATCGAGCGGCGGTTCGGCATCAAGAATCCACGGAAAGTCCAGCTAAAACATATGCTGTGGTACTTGGACTATGGAATAGGCAAAAGCAAATCTCCGACCACCAAATATGACTACTGGCGATCAGCGAGAGCTTTCGCGATCGCGCGAGGCCGCTGGACGGATTGGGAGCATGCACTCGCGACTGCAGCAGGTGCGCGGAAGGGAGCTGGAGGCCGGCCCTACAACGGAGCGAATCGCCAGACACAACCCACGACTGCGTCGTAGCCCAACAGCCGGAGCCCCGCCACGATACGGGCTCTACACAATCAGCCTGCAAATGCTCTCCAACCGTGTTTTTGCGTTAAATGTTTAATTAGCGCCCTTCCTCGGGCTCGGCGATTCTGCAGTCTAGGACTTGTCGACGTCATTGCGCGTCGCCCAGAGGTGCGGAACGCGCCACACATGTTCATCAGACTGTTTAAGAGGAATATCACATGCCCGATATCAACGAGATCATGTCGCGCACCCAAGTCGCCAGGCTGCTGGGGATCTCGGTGCGCACGCTGCAGCGCTGGGAGCGCCAGGACCTGGCCCCGCCACGCATCACGGTGCACCGCCAGACCTACTACCTCCTGCCCTCGATCCGCCAGTGGCTCGAGGATCAGCAGCGCACCACGGGCCGATGACCCGCAGGCGCCACCTAGCTGGGTGCACGGACAACGTAGTCGCTTGGCACTCGTCTCTGGTTCCAAAAGCCCAGCCTGGTGGCACCCTTCCCCGTGTCAATGCCACCAGAGTCTGTCCGGGCTGAGGGGTAAGGGTGGGGGTGCGGACGATAGCTGCTGGCCCTGACAACAAGCACCACTTGGCTGGGTGCAGAGACAACGTAGCCGCCTCGCACTAGTCTCTGATTCAAAAGCCCAGCCGGGCGGCACCACATCTCGCTGACCAATAGGCAGCTCACACGCCCTCTGGACGACACCGCGACCGAATCGGTGACACCAACCCCGCTCCTCCTGACCCATTAGAGCAGATAACGATGGAACCGCGGCCCCGCTGCTGCCCCAGGGCTACCCTGATGCCGGCCGTCCGGTTACTATTCAGAGGCAGAGGGTCAGTGCGCGGTTGGCGGAACTGGCGTGGGTTTAGTGGATGAGAGAATGGATAGGGACAACACTCCAGCGGTGTTGCAGAAGTGTTACCGGGTTTTTGAGGCGGTGAGCGAGGTGCTCGTAACCCGTTGAAAATAATGGTGCCGACGGAGGGAGTCGAACCCCCGACCTACTGATTACGAATCAGTTGCTCTACCTACTGAGCTACGTCGGCACTGGCAGAAGGGCGGGATTGTACCCCACCCGTCGGCCCAAGGC
>PWQG01000250.1 GCA_003556835.1 Gammaproteobacteria bacterium | reverse complement strand
CTGGCGATCGTTCATCAAATCAAACAGGCGTTCCGCATCCGGTTCTTCGGGAGAATCCAGCAGCCCGCTGAGCGCCCGGGCGACTCGCCTGGACTTCGGCCAGGGATCATCCAGTCGGCCATTGGACAGTGCATGCACGCCCGGCTCGATCCGACACGGTGAAACCTGACTGGAGCAATGCCATAGTTGGCTGCGGTCACCCGCCAGCAAATTGAATGGGCCGGTTTCGGCCTGCTGTTCATAAACACGACGCACGTAACTTTCCGGATCGGAATCCGTTTGAAAGTACTCGATGGGCAAGCGTCCGCGGGATCGGCGCCCAGCCTCGGCCTTGGGATCACGAATATTGGTCACCGCGGCAAAGCGACCGTTCCTGGAGACCGCCAGCCAGGTTCCCCCGGCCTGCTCATCGCGACCGGCCAGAAGACCATCCGGCCACTGCCACCAGGCCATTGGGCGGGTTGGACGTTCGTGAAACTCGTCCCGATTGGCCGCCAACAGCAGGTGCCGAGCTTTTCCGGGGGTATAAGCCAACGCGATCAGACACATGAAAAGAACCTTGCTTTGCAAAGAAACAGACAGAAAGAATACTTTTTTGTCATCGATCAAGTGAACCGGCCTCCGACAAGGATAGGATGCCGGCGGGTTCAACACAATTGGAACATCAAGGATGTGCAAGCTCGTGCAAATGGCGACCCTGGTGTTGTTGCTGACGGGTCTGGCCCTGTCCCCCGCCCTGGCTGAATGGCAGACCGGGATCGATCTCCGGTATCGGCTCGAAGTGGTCGATGAGCATGGTTTCGAAAATGACGCCACGGCCTCCACCGCGCGGCTGAGAGTGGAGTTGCGAAGCCCGGAATGGTCCGGGTGGCATCTCGGTCTGACCGCCCACGGCAATCGCCGCGTTGCGAGCAACCGCTTCAATTCCACGGCCAATCAACGAACTGCTTACCCGGTGGTTGCCGATCCCGATGACGAGGGAATTTCCCAGGCGTGGCTCGGATATCGGCTGGGCGAGCAGGCACTTTTCCGGATCGGGCGGCAACGCATTGTCGAGGACAACCATCGCTTTATCGGAAACGTCGGTTTTCGCCAGCTCGAACAGACCTTCGATGCGGCCACGCTGACCCTGAACCCGGGCGATGCCTGGCAAGTCGACCTGCGCTACCTGGACCGGGCTCACCGGGTCTTCGGTCGCTCCAATCCCAATCGGCTTCTGGCGCGCGCCGATCTGGATGCCTGGATGCTGACGGTTTCCAGAACACTTGAGCACCTGACACTGACCGGTTACGCCCATCGCCTGGTTTTCGATGATCGCCCGGCCTCCCACCGGAATCTGGGCTTGCGCGCCACCGGCACGCTGGACGGTGTCGGCAGCCTGGCCTGGCGCGCGGAACTGGCCCGTCAGGACGGATTACGCGAATTGTCTTCGGTTTCCAGCCAGCACTACCTGCACCTGCGCCTGGGGCAGGATCTGGGCACCTGGCACTGGTTTGGTGGGCATGAACGCCTGGAAGGTGATGGCGAATATGCCTTTCAGACGCCATTGGCCACCCTGCACGCCCACAATGGCTGGACGGATCGCTTCCTGGTCACTCCCAATGACGGCCTGATTGACACCTATATCGCCGCAGGCACCAATCTGGGAAGCTGGCGGGGCCTGGTCAAGCTGCATGATTTTCGCGGTGACAATGATTCACGTCGCTATGGGCGTGAATACGGCGTCATGCTCACCCGCCCCTTGCCGGCCGGACTGACCTTCGAGGCCAAGGCCGCCCGCTTCGACGGTCGCAACCTGGCCGACGTGGACAAACTCTGGCTGACCCTGACCGGCAACTGGTAGCCAGCTCCAAGTCCGGTGTCACTGTACAAACAGGATGGGGTTTGGGAGAAGCATCGGGTGGTATCCGACCGCTCACGGACTGACCGGGTGAACGCTTGAGTCGATATTTTCATGTTTGGTGGCCTTGGGGTCGGTAACGCCTGCGAGTTGTCGACTGCAAGGGGAGTGCCATCGACTCGACGATGGGTAGCATGGATGGTTTGGGAAGAACTCTCTGCCCGCCGCCGCACCCGGTCAGTCCGTGATCGGTCAAATACCACCCAATGCGACAGGTAGGAGCAGATTGAAAGTCAAGCGGTGGCTTCGATCCAGCTCCCCCCATCAACCAACTCCTACCCGTCAAGCGACGAGTGGGCTTGACCGGGGCCGGGATCGAGGTGACGGAAGCGAGCAAGATCCATCCGTTCTTCGAGCACCCGAGAATCCCACTAGGGGCAATCCCCTACCCATTGGATCAAACGCATTTCGGTCGGCACCAGAACGCCACCAAGCTCAAAGTATCGACCAAGCCGTTCACCTCGAGCGCGGCACCGGGCAAGACGACTCGTCGCCCTGCCCCCGTAAACTCCAGCCTGAACCGGACAAACCCCGATGATCACATCAACCCATTTCGGTAGTTTCCAAGGCTCTTGTCTTGTTTGAAATCCTGCGATGCAGTAATCAGACCAAGCACACGAATCTGTTTGATGACAGGCACAGAGGTCACAGAGAAAATCCCATAGGGAATTTTCGTTTTCTCTGTGTTCTCTGTGTCTCCGTGGTGAATTCTAACGTGCTTGTTCGACTTAACTGGCGCCACTGTTACCCGGTATTCTGCAAGCCTTGGGCGATGCCGTGGACGCTGGCGATGAGGGCCTGTTCCAGTTGCTCGTCCTGGCGATCGCCGGAGCGCCACTTGGCCAGCAGGTCGACCTGGGTGAAACTCATGGGATCGACGTAGGGGTTACGTAGCAGGATGGAGCGCTTGAGGGTCGGATCCTGGTCGAGCAGGTTGTCCTGGCCCTTGAGCATGCAGATCATCTCACCGGTCAGACGGAATTCTTCGAGGATGCGCGGAAAATAATCATCACCCAACTCGCCGGCCAGGCCCGCGTAGCGCCGGGCAATATCCATGTCCGACTTGGACATGGCCATCTCGGCAGCCTGCAGTAGGTTAGACAGAAACAGCCATTGCCGGGCCATCTCGGT
>PWQG01000477.1 GCA_003556835.1 Gammaproteobacteria bacterium | reverse complement strand
TTGCCGCCCTGGTGACGCTCCTT
Source organism: Gammaproteobacteria bacterium (assembly GCA_003556835.1). Taxonomy (GTDB): domain Bacteria; phylum Pseudomonadota; class Gammaproteobacteria; order Pseudomonadales; family Pseudohongiellaceae; genus PWQG01. The sequence continues at coordinate 11,936 of PWQG01000477.1, read as the reverse complement.
CTGTTCCTCCAGTCGCCGCTGGAATTCTTCCAACAGTTCCTGCAGCCCCCCTTTCGACTGGATACGGGCCATTTCCTCATCACTGAGCGAAGCCTCGAACTCCTTGCGCAGCCACTCATCCGGAATGGCCGCACTGAGCAGCTCATCCAGGCTTTCCAGTTCTTTGAAATACCGTGCAAAAGCCCGGTCAAACTTGTCGTAGTGCTTCTCGTCCTTGACCATGCAGAGCCGGGCCAGCAGATAGAACTGCTCCATGTCGGCAAAGGCATAGCCCTGGCGGAGACACTCCAGCAGGGTGAACAGCTCACCTATGGTGACAGGGACACGCTCCCGACGCAGGGTGTAGAAGAAATTGATCAGCATCAGCGATTCTGACGGGCCCGGTGCATGAAGGCGAGTTTCTCCATCAAGTGTACATCCTGCTCATTCTTGAGCAAGGCTCCGTAGAGGGGCGGGATGGCATTGCGGTTCTCGTGATCCTTGAGCACATCCTCCGGAATATCATCGGCCACCAGCAACTTGAGCCAGTCGATCAGCTCCGAGGTCGAGGGTTTTTTCTTCAGCCCCGGAACCTCACGCAATTGGAAGAAAGTCTCCATGGCCTGACTGAGCAGTTCCTGCTTGATGTCCGGGTGGTGCACCTTGACGATCCGCTTCATGGTCTCGGCATCGGGAAAGGTTATGAAGTGGAAAAAACAGCGGCGCAGGAAGGCATCAGGCAATTCTTTTTCATTATTACTGGTGATCAACACCACTGGACGGTGTCGCGCCTTGATGTGTTGCTGGGTTTCGTAGACAAAGAACTCCATGCGATCGATTTCCAGCAGCAGATCATTGGGGAATTCAATGTCAGCCTTGTCGATCTCGTCGATCAACAACACCACCGGCCGGTCCGCGTCAAACGCCTGCCAGAGCTTGCCCTTGACGATATAGTTGCCGATGTCGTGCACCCGATCATCGCCGAGCTGGGAATCGCGCAGCCGTGAGACCGCATCGTATTCATACAGCCCCTGCTGGGCCTTGGTGGTCGACTTGATATGCCACTGGATCAGCTCGGTATCCAGGGTGGCGGCAATCTCCTCGGCCAGCATGGTCTTGCCCGTGCCCGGTTCGCCCTTGATCAACAGGGGTTTCTGCAGGCTGATGGCGGCATTGACCGCCATCTGCAGCTCCTCAGTGGCCACATAATTCTCGGTTCCGGTGAATTTCATGCCAATTGCTGTCTCCATGTTCAGGGCGTTGGGATACTATCGGGATTCATTTACGTCGCAGGCCTCGAAACAGGCCCGTAAACAGCGCCACGAGTACCGCCACGATGATGGCCAGGGTCAGTGGTACAAGGGCTCGTACAAAGGCCGCCTCTTCCTGCAGTGTGATCACATCCAGGGCCACAACCATCAGGGCCGGGGCCATCAGGTCCTGGTCGGCAGCGACGTACCACGGGGTGTAGATCAGGGCAGCAAAAATCGCACGCAGCACATTTGCCAGGACGTTCGGTCGCAGGCCGCGTGTGGCCCGGTAGAACAACACAAAACAGAGGGTGCCAGCGGCCAGATAGATGGCCCAGCTGGTGAGATAGCCGTAGATGCCTAACATGCCGCGTTCACCCAGCGAATGACGTGTTCCTCCATTCCGTCCTCATGGACGTGGTCCTCGGAAATCACCTTTCCGGTGACCGGAATGCCAGCCACCTCCATGGCCTCGCGCGATCCGCTGAGCAATGGATGCCAGTCCGGCAACGGCAAACCCTGCTCCCGGAGTTTATAGGCACAGGTATCGGGAATCCAGTCGAGTCGCGGCAGGTTCTCGGGCGTAAGCACCAGGCAGTCGGGTACCAGCTCCTGACGTCGCTTGTATTCCGTGCAGCGGCACTGGCCCTGGTCCAGATAGCGGCAGACCACGCGTGTGTATACCACTTCCCCGCTGTCCTCATCCTGCAGCTTGCTCAGGCAGCAGCGCGCACAACCGTCACACAGGGCCTCCCACTCGGCCCGATTCAGGCTGTTGAGAGGCAATTCCCAGAAGCGTTCTCGTAGTCGTAATTCGCTCATCTCAGGCATCTACTCCAGCCGTTGTTTCGCCCTGTGGCTGCAACGCTGCCAGCAGGGGTTTCTCCAACAGGGCCCGACGCCATCCATCGAGCTCCGCTGGCCACTCGAAGACACCGGGTCCATCAAATGCCAGCAGCAAAGCGATCAATTGTTTCTTGCGTGCCAGCAGTTCCACGGCGATTCCGGTTTCCGACGCGACCCGTTTTGTTGCCGCCTGGCAGTGCTTGAGTCGACGTCGCTGGTCCGGGCTCAGGGGTTTGCCCTGCGCCTCGGCGTCTGCAGGGATGCTCTGTTCCCGACCTTCAGCGATCAGACGACAGAGTGTTTCCGGATCCTGTTTCAGCACATCGCGGGACAATTCCTTCTCCCCACTCATGGCTTTCAGCTCGGCGGCACTCTGCGGCTGCTCTTCGGCCAACAGAATCAGGTCCGCATCACGCGCCACCCAGGGGCGCGGCCGGTTCTGGTGCCTCGCCTGCTGCTCACGCCATATCGATAGGCGACGCAGCACAGCGAGTTGTGCTCGATCCAGGCGCCAGGACGCCCCCATATTCAGGTAGAAATCCTCCCAGTTCGCTTCGTCCTCGACCTGCCGCGCAATCTCACGCATCTCTTCGCATTCGGCCTGCAACCATTCCAGTTGTCCACGCTCCTGCAGTCTCTCTTTCAGGTAGGCATACATTTCCAGCAGATAGGCCACATCCAGGGCGGCATAGGCCTTCTGCTGCTCCGACAATGGCCGTCGTAGCCAATCGGATCGGGTCTCTCCCTTGCCGACATGGATATCCAGCAGCTCGGATACCAGATTCTGATAGCTGATGCTGTAACCCATGCCAAGAAAAGCAGCCGCGCGCTGGGTGTCAAAGATCGGCCCGGGAATCAGATCGAAATATTCCTTGAACACCAGCAGGTCTTCGGAACAGGAATGCAGGACCTTGAGCACTTCGGGTGCCTGCAACAATTCCCGGAAAGCCCCCCAATCCTCCAGGGCGAGCGGATCCAGCAGATAGCTGCCCTCCCCGTCACAGACCTGAAGCAGACCGATTTGGGGATAAAAAGTGTTGACCCGGATGAATTCGGTATCGATGGCCAATACCGGCAGTTTCTCCCAGCGGTTGCATAATTCGCGCAATTGTCCGTCGTCGCTGACCCACTGTGGTGTGGTGATATCGTTGCTCACGTTGACCTCTGAATGCGTTGTCTTCCGTTGAATGCGTGGCTGAGAGTGCCACCATCGACATATTCGAGCTCTCCGCCCACCGGCACGCCATGTGCAATACGGGAGATGGCCACGCCACGGTCCTGCAGTTGTTCGGCGATATACCAGGCGGTGGCTTCCCCTTCCACGGTTGTGTTATTGGCCAGGATCACTTCCTCGAGTGACAATTCGTCCGCCAGTGCGAGCAACTCGTCAATACCCAGCTCTTCCGGTCCGATTCCATCAATAGGTGACAGATGCCCCATGAGAACGAAATACAGGCCCCGGTAACTCGAAGTCTGCTCAATGGCGTGCACATCGGCGGGTGATTCGACAATACACAGGGTGCTGCGGTCACGACCGGAATGGGCGCAGATATGACACAGCTCGGACTCATTAAGGGTCCTGCACTGACGGCAGTTGCCGACCTTCTCCATGGCCTCGGCCATGACGCGGCTCAGCTCCCGCCCCCCATCCCGGTTCTTTTCCAGAAGATACAGGGCCATACGCCGGGCCGAGCGTGGCCCCACGCCGGGCAGGCAGCGCAGGGCGCTGACCAGTTCTTCGACGGCCGGACTGAAAAACATCAAGCATACCTCAGAAAGGGAATTTGAATCCTTCGGGCATCTTGAAACCCGAGGCCAGGCCGCTGAGCGCTTCCTTGTTCTGCGCTTCCAGCTTCTTCACGGCGTCATTGATGGCTGCAGCCAGCAGGTCCTCCATGATTTCCTTGTCCTCGCTGAGCAGCTCGGGACTGATTTCCACCTGCTGGCAATCGTGGCGGCCGTTCATATGTACCTTGACCAGGCCCGCACCGGATTCACCGATCACCACGCGATTGGCCTGCTCTTCCTGGGCCTTCTGCATTTGCTCCTGCATCTGCTTGGCCTGTTTCATGAGTTCATTGATGTCTGTCATGCTAACCTCTGTTGTCTCATTCGGGGTATTGCAGGGAATCATCCACGATGCGCGCGGAAAACCGCTCCATGATGTCCCTGACCACCGGATCTCCGGCGAAGGTTTCCAGGGCCTGCGCGGCCCGCTCCCGGCGCAGGCGCTGCCGTCTTGCGGCCGGGGTTTCACTCTGTGGCGTGGCGGTTTCAACCCGGACCGAAACCCGGTGGCCGAAGTATTCACTGAGCAGTTCAGCAAACAGGGCGCACTGTTCGTCCCGGTACAGGGTGCTCTGCTGTTCATCGAGTACCAGCACCAGCTGGTCGGCCACGCAGGATTGCAGGTCGCAATTGGCCAGCACATTGCCACTGAGTCCACTCAAAGGCAGTTGCTCTACAACTTGCCACCAGTTGCGGCTGCCCAATTCATGCAGACCCACCCGGCCGGCATCGCTGTCGGTCCGGATATCTGCGGCCGGCGCTTCATCTGCCACCGCCGCATCGTCCGCTTCAGCCTCGTCTGCCATTTCGCCGGATGCAGCCATGACATCGGATACAGTTCCGGGCTCAGTGCCAAGGGGACCGGCCTGAGCCGGGGTCTCTTCGCTCTGCTGCTGTGCGGGCTCGGGAATCGGCTCTGTTCCCGGCTCTGGCACAGGCCTTGAAACGGGCTCTGGTGTGGACTCTGGCGGGGTGGGTGCCAGCCCGGCTGGATCCGGTATCGGTTCCGGCTCAGAGCTCAGAGTGGGCTTTTTTTTTTGCTCTTCTTCTACCAGCTCTGGCATGTTGTCCGGATTGCGATGGAATACCTCAGGACTGAAGGCCAGCATTCGCAGCAGTCCCATTTCAAAGGCCATGCGTCGATCCGGTGACGCATTCATGTCCTGCAGGGTATTGAGCGCAATCTGATAATAGAGTTGGACGTCCTCTGCACTGAACGCAGCGGCCAGCTCCAGAATCTGCTTGCGGTCGCCCTGGCTGTTGTCCACCGCATCGGGCAGCAGCTGCGCCGTGGCGATACGGTGGAAACTGCTCAGCAGCTGCTCCAGAAGGCGGGCAAAATCGGGATTGTGTTCGGCCACCGTGGCCACGGTCTCCAGCAGGCTCGCCGCATCACGGTCGCGCAGGTCCGCGACCAGTCCCAGCACGGTACGTTGATCCGGTGTGCCCAGCAGGCTCACCACGGCGGGTTCGCGCACTTCACCCTCACCAAAGGAAATGGCCTGATCCAGGAGTGTCAGGGCATCGCGCATACTGCCGGCGGCTGCACCGGCCAGGTGCCATAGCGCAGCCTCGTCAAAGTCGATTCCCTCGCTTTGCAGAACCTGCTGCAGGTAATCGACAATCTTGGCCGGTGACAGGTTCTTGAGATTGAATTGCAGGCAACGCGACAGGATGGTGACCGGCAGTTTCTGCGGATCAGTGGTCGCAAGCAGGAATTTCACATGCGGTGGTGGCTCTTCCAGGGTCTTGAGCAGCGCATTGAAGCTGTGCCCGGAGAGCATGTGCACTTCATCGATCAGATAGACCTTGAAACGGCCCTTGCTGGGCGCGTATTGCACATTGTCGAGCAGTTCACGGGTATCCTCGACCTTGGTGCGGGAGGCGGCGTCGACCTCGATAAGGTCCATGAAGCGACCGTTGTTGATTTCAATACAGGCGTCGCATTGCTCGCAGGGAACGGAGCTGATGCCCTGCTCACAGTTCAGACATTTGGCCAGTATACGGGCAATGGTGGTTTTACCAACACCTCGGGTGCCGGTGAACAGATAGGCGTGGTGCAGACGTTCTTTGTCCAGGGCGTGACCGAGAGTGCGCAGCACATGTTCCTGGCCGACCAGTTCGCCGAAGTTTTTCGGCCGCCATTTTCTCGCCAGTACCTGATACGTCATCTGGATCCGATCAATGTGCTGCCAATGCCCGGCCACCGGGCGGTGTCCGGTCGGGTGGCACCTCCTGCCAGCCACACCACGGCACATGAGTCCGTTGCTACCGTTGCTCCCTTCCGGGCCTGGCGGGATTTACAACGTATCATTGCGCGGGGACCGACAAGAGATGCCGTCAACCAGGATGTCAGCATGACTGCTGCATCACAGGGGCGCATTATCAGGAAAATCCCCCGCCGAATCAAGGGAAGTCCGGTCATTATTCAGTCGCCTCCGCATCGGGCAGGGCCAATGCATACAGGCGGGTCACCGGACCTGCACCGGCGGCGAAGACAATATATTGTTTGCCGTCAACCGCATAGCTCATTGGCGTACCGCTGGGGGGCAGCGGCACATCCATTTCACTGACCACTTCGCCGCTATGTTTGTCATAACTGCGAAATACCGGTCGCGCGCCATCAAGCTGACCGATGACGTACAGCTCCGGCGTCAATATGCCTCCGTTGCGCCCTGCCGAACCCACCGGACCCGGATCCTCGATGCCCATATCGATGAGCTGCTGGCGTATGCCCTCTCCATGTGGCGCCATCCAGAGGTGCTCCCCGGTATTCAGATCAATGGCCGTGATCCGTCCATAAGGTGGTTTGATCAGGGGCAGGCCCTGCGGACCACTGAGTGTGAAACCACGGTCACGGATGTAGCGGTAATCCGACTCGCCTGCATCGGGTTCACGCAGGCGGATGAAACGGGGCACCGAGAAAGATGGCACATAAAGCACATTGGTTTCCGGATCCACAGCCGCCCCGGTCCAGTTGGCACCCCCACTGTAACCGGGAAACAGGATCATGCCCCGTGTCGATGGCGGCGTGTACAGCGGGCCATAGTCGTAGGGCGCAATGATCTCCAATGCCTCGGCCCGCAACTCCGGCGTGTAGTCGATCAGGGTTTCATCCGAGATGCCCTGTGGCTCGAACGGCAGGGGCCAGGTCGGAAATGGCTGGGTGGCCGCCGTATGTTCACCGGGCACGTCACTCTGCGGCACCGGACGGTCCTCGATGGGCCACACCGGTTCACCAGTAAGGCGATCAAAGACAAACACAAAGCCCTGCTTGGTGATCTGGGCCAGGGCCTTGATCTCGCGTCCATCCACCGTGATGTCGACCAGGTTGGGCGCGGCCGGAAGGTCATAGTCCCAAAGTCCGTGGCGCGTGGTCTGGAAATGCCAGACCCGCTCGCCGGTCTCGACATCCACCGCCACCAGGGATTCGGCAAACAGATTGTCTCCGGGACGATGCCCGGCATACCAGTCATTACTCGGTGTACTGGTCGGCAGGTACACCAGGCCGGCTTCGGGATCGGCGCTCATCAGTGTCCAGACATTGGCCCCACCAGCCCAGCGCCAGGACTCCTCGCCCCAGGTCTCCACGCCATACTCTTCCCCCTGCGGTATGGTGTGGAAAATCCACTTCTGCTCGCCGGTGCGCACATCAAAGGCGCGGACATGGCCCGGCGGCGACTCCTCGCGGAAACGCGGCACATCATGGATGGAGGAACCGACCACCAGCACATCATTGACGATGACCGGTGGTGAAATGGCACCATATTGTCCGATACGGGCCTCCCGACCCAGGCCCTGCTTGAGATCGATGCGTCCGTCATCACCGAATCCGACCAGCGGTTCGCCGGTCTCGCCATCCAGCGCCCAGAGCACGCCATCATTGGCCGGCATGAAGATGCGCAATTCGCCACTGTCGGCATCGCGCCAGGCGGCCACGCCACGATGATTGTTGTTGTAATTGGGATGCCGTCCGCGCTCCCAGGAGCCCGTATCATAGGCCCAGATCTGTTCCCCGCTGGCCGCATCCACGGCGGCCACCTGGCCCAACTGGGTGCTGATATAGAGCACCCCGTCGAGCATGATCGGTGTCGATTTCCAGGCCCCGGCGGAGGCATCGTCGTGTTCCCGGAAAGTCTGGTTGTCCGGGGAATCCCAGACCCAGGCGATTTCCAGGTCCTGCACATTGCCGGCATTGATCTGGTTCAGGGGTGAATACTTGGACGAGGCCAGATCATTGCCATAGTGAGGCCACTCCACCAACTCCGGTGAAGTATCTGCCTGTGCCAGCAAGCCACTACCCGATCCCGCCATCACAAGCGATACAAAACCGGCAACAAAGGGGCGCAACCGACGCCGATATATGTCAGGGAATTGCATAGGCCACCATTGTCGAGTCAAGTCCACCGCCCAGGGTCAGGGCAATGTATTGCTGCCCGTCCACCATATAGCTGATCGGCGAGGCATTGGGCACACCCGGCAGATCGATCTCATGCACAACCTCGCCGGTTTCCTTGTCGAAGGCGCGCAGCACCGAGCGGCGCCCGTCCTGCTGGGCTATGAACAGGAGTGTGGGAGTGAGCACCGGTCCGGTGCGTGAGGTCGAGCCCACCGGACCCGGATCCTCGATACCCATATCGATGATGCGCTGCCGGACGCCTTCACCATGCGGCACCATCCACAAATGTTCACCGGTATTGAGGTCGATGGCGGTGATGCGTCCGTAGGGCGGCTTGGTCAATGGCAGCCCCTCGGGCCCGCGCACCGAGCTCTGGCCACCGCGAACATAATTGAAATCCGAGACCTCCGGATCGGGCTCCTGCAACTGCACCACAATCGGCGCGGTTCCCGACGGCACATACATCACGCCCGTTTCCGGATCCACGGCAGCACCTTCCCAGTTACCACCGCCGGCCCAACCCGGCAGATTGATGGTGCCGCGCAGGCTCGGCGGCGTGAACAGGGGGCCGTAATCGAATTCGGATATGATCTCCAGCGCCTGGGCACGCAGCTCGGGTGTGAAGTCGATCAGTGTTTCATCGGAAATGCCCTGCAAATCGAATGGCGCCGGCCAGGTCGGATGCGGCTGGGTGGCTGCCGACTGTTCACCCGGCACTTCACTCTGCGGCACCGGACGGTCCTCGATGGGCCACACCGGTTCCCCGGTTTCCCGATCGAACATGTAGACAAAGGCCTGCTTGGAGATCTGGGCCACCGCCTTGATTTCGCGACCATCCACGGTGACGTCCACGAGGTTGGGCGCGGCCGGCAGATCGTAATCCCACAAGCCATGACGCACCATCTGGAAATGCCAGATCCGCTCACCAGTCTCGGCATCCACTGCCACCAGGGATTCGGCAAAAAGGTTGTCGCCCGGTCGGTGTCCGCCATACCAGTCATTGGTCGGAGTGCCGATGGGCAGGTAGACGATGCCAAGTTCCTCATCGGCACTCATCAGCGTCCAGACATTGGTTCCACCGGAATAGGTCCAGGAATCGTCTTCCCAGGTCTCCACCCCATATTCATTACCCTGGGGAATGGTATGGAAGATCCATTTCTGTTCGCCAGTGCGGGCGTCATAACCCCGGACATGGCCCGGGGGCGCTTCCATATGGGTCGGGCCATCATGGATGGAGGAACCCATGACCACAACGTCATTGATCACCAGCGGCGCCGACACCATGGTGTAGGCTGCACGATCGATCTCGCGGCCCAGGCCTTCCGCCAGATCAACGCGCCCCTCCGTGCCAAAGGCCGGATCCGGTTTGCCGGTCCTGGCGTCAATGGCCCACAGCCAGGCATCGTTGGAAGGCATGAACAGACGTTCATTCTCTCCATCGCTCCAATAGGTCACACCGCGATGGTTGTAGCCCAGGTTGGCGGGTCGCCCCATCTCCCAGGAGCGGGTATCGAACACCCACAGTTCTTCACCACTCACGCCATCCACTGCCGCCACCCGGCCCATAGATGTACTCAGGTATAGGATCCCGTCTATGGCAATCGGTGTCACCTTGAAGGGACCAGGCGTGGCCGCAAAATTGCCTTCCTCGTGATTGCGGGCCACCATGGCATTGTCCGGCGACTCCCAGCCCCATGCCAGTTCCAGTTGTTGAACGGTCTCATGGTTGATCTGATCGAAAGGGACGTATTTGCTGGAAGCATTGTCGGCACCGTAGTGACGCCAGTCACCAGCCGAGACGGGAATAGCCAGTGCCACGGCAAACGCCGACGCGGCCAGTCGAACAAAAGGGGCAGGAATCATCTGTACATTCTCTCTATTATTTTTATCATGACCGCTCGATACTACTACAGCTTTCCGGGAAGCGAAACTGCCCGACAAAGCCCTCCAGATTCGCGCATCCGGCTTGTAATTGCCCCCCTGCTGGTATAGAGTTACGCGCCTTGAACCGGTGGGGTGTCCGAGTGGCTGAAGGAGCACGCCTGGAAAGTGTGTATACGGAAACGTATCGAGGGTTCGAATCCCTCCCCCACCGCCAGATCAGACAGTAGCTCCTCTCTCCGAACGGCCTATCCCCCCACAGAAAAGTTCTTCCAACCTTCCCCGGGGGAGGGGTTCGAACCCGAAAGAGGGTTCGACAGATTGCAACGCAATCTGCAACGAGCGCGCCCTGCGCGCGAAGCCCGAAGGGCCAAATCGCTCTTTCGAGCGATTTGGTTAATCCCTCCCCCACCGCGACGCCGGCACCTTCCCATAAAGAATCCACCTACTCTCTTATCCATAAGAACCGAATATAGCAGAATCACATTCTGCTGCCGCCCCAATTAGAAAGTATGAAGTAAAGAAACCTAGCAAAGCGCAAGCGAGCGCCCCACTACTGCCGCGCAGTCCGAACCCCAGGCACCCCATCAACCGGCGCCCCCAGACTCCACCGCCAAGGATTGATCTCCAAGCCCCCACGACGCAAAAACTGAATCCCCAACACCAGCCACTCAGGCTCACACCGCCCAACAATGTCCATGAACATCTGCTCCACACAATGCTCATGAAAACCCTCATGCTGACGATACGAAACGATGTACGCCAGCAACGCTTCACGATCAATGGCCGGCCCACGATAGCGGATGTAAAAAGACCCCCAATCCGGCTGCGCCGTGATGGGACAATTGGAGCGGAACAGATGGCTGTGCAGGGACTCTTCCACGACCGGACCCGCTCCCGTCCCTAAGAGACTGGCCCGCGGTTCGTAGTGCTCTATACTCGGTGCCAGGCTGTCCAGGCCAATGCTGCCATCAATCGGGCGATTGACTACTGACAATTGCTCGACATCCAGCAGACTGAACTCGGGCGCACCACCGGTCACGGCGATCAGATCTTTCTGAATACAGGCAAGCAGTGTCTCTTCATCCGCAAACCGTTCCTGGTTGAGGGAATTGAGATACAGCTTGAAGGACTTCGACTCCACCAGATTCGGGGAATCACAGGGCAACCGCATCTCCAGGATACCCACTCGCGGCAAACCGACAGGATTCAACCAGGACAGCTCGTATCCCCGCCAAAGATCCGTACCGCGAAAGGCTAATGCCGACTCATCGATGGCCAGGGCCCGACGATTGTCCTGCCTGGGCACTGGAAACAGCAGCTCCGGCGCATATCGCTGCGGATAATCGGTATCACGACCCAGAGGATTTTCCGCCATCGTGTCCCCCTCTATTGAAGCATGGCTCAGTGACGGATGCCGGTTCCGCGCTGCAGCAACCACAACGCAATACCGTAAAGCAGCACCACAAAGAACAACAGCATGAACAGGGCGAAATAGATGTTCACATCCGAAGTGCCCAGAATGCCATAACGGAAGGTATTGACCATATACAGCACCGGATTCAGCGAGGAGATGAACTGCCCGAAGCCGGGCAGCAGGTCAATCGAATAAAACACCCCGCCCAGATAGATCAGTGGTGTCAGTACAAAGGTCGGGATGATAGAAATATCATCGAAGGTGTTGGCAAACAGGGCATTGAGAAAACCCGCCAGGGCAAACACCATGGAAGTCAGAAGCACCACCAGAATGGTCAGCGGCGCATTGTTGATAGACAGATCGGTGAATACAAAAG
>PWQG01000236.1 GCA_003556835.1 Gammaproteobacteria bacterium | reverse complement strand
GAAATGCGTCGGCCCTGCCAGTGAAAGTCGATGGGCCAGAGTTTCTGGCGCTGACGGTCATAGGCCTGCCACAACTGCGCATAGGTCATGCCGCTGTGCGGGTCGCGGCGCTGCCCGTCAACCTCGCTCAGCGGCCAGAGCACAAAGGCATTTTCGGTGATTTCCGGGCGCGGCAGTTGCATGCCGGCATGATGGCCCTGGTAGTCGTCATAGGTGAGCACGTCAATATCCAGGGTACGGGAACTGAAACCGGCCTGGGAACGCCGGCGTCCATTGTCCTGCTCCAGGCGTTTTAGACAGTCGGCCAGTTCTTGCAGGCTCAGGTCGGTTCGGGCACGGACCACCAGGTTGAGGAAATTGTCGCCATCAAAACCCACCGCCTCACTCTCGTAGATCCGCGAAATCTCCAGCGCGCCAAATTCTGACTGCAGGGCATCCAGCGCTGCCGCGACATGCTGGCGCGGATCGACATTGCTGCCCAGGCTGAGATTGACTTCGGTCATACTTTCTCGCCACGCTCGATGATCACACCCACGTCGCGTGAGCCGGTCACCGCACCGGGTTTGCCCAGCCGCAGGCGCAGCCAGGGCACGTCAAACTCGGTCAGCACAATGCGGGCGACCTCCTCGGCCATGGTCTCGATCAACAGGAATTCACTGGCCTCGATGAAAGCGATCAGGCGCTTGGACACCGCCTTGTAATCCAGGGCCTTGCTGATGTCTTCGCTGGCAGCCGCAGGACGGATATCCGTGGCCATGTCCAGGTCGAGACTGACCGTCTGCCGGATCTCGCGCTCCCAGTCATAGATACCGATGACGGTCTCGATGTTCAGTTCCCGAATATAGACAATGTCCATCAGCTCTCCCGGCGCAGTGCCGTGTCGTCGATTGGCGGCAGGCTCTCCAGCGACCAGCGTGGCCGGGTGACAATCTGCAGATCATCCTCCTGCCCCGCCGCCAGACGCTGGCAACCGGCGAAAGCGATCATTGCACCATTGTCGGTGCAGAAGCGCAATTGCGCGTAATACAACCTGGCACCCTGTTTCGTGGCCATCTCTCCCAGCGCCGCCCGCAACCGCGTATTGGCGCTGACACCCCCGGCAATCACCAGGCTTTGCATGCCGGTCTGCTGCAGGGCCCGCCGGCACTTGATCAGCAGGGTCTGCACCACTGCCTCTTCAAAGGCCAGGGCAATATCGGCCCGGGTCTGCTCGTCCAGGGCTTCGCCACGAGCCAGCACCTGCTCCGTTTCCTCGGCCAGGGTGTTGCGCACATAGGTCTTCAGGCCACTGAAACTGAAATCCAGCCCGGGACGGTTGGTCATCGGCCGGGGAAAAACAAAACGACCCGCCTGCCCCCGCTCGGCCAGCGCCGCCACACGCGGTCCACCGGGATAGTCCAGGCCCAGCATCTTGGCCACCTTGTCGAAGGCCTCGCCGGCGGCATCGTCCAGGGACTCCCCCAGCAGACGGTACTGGCCGATGCCTTTCACTTCCACCAACTGGGTGTGCCCGCCGGAAACCAGCAGGGCCACAAAAGGGAAGCGTGGCGGATCTTCCTCCAGCATTGGTGCCAGCAGATGCCCTTCCATATGATGGATACCAATGGCCGGTACGCCCCAGGCCATGGCCAGGGAGCGCCCGAGCGCGGCACCCACCAGCAGGGCGCCCATCAGGCCCGGGCCGGCGGTGTAGGCAATACCGTCAATATCACCATGCTCGACCCCGGCCTGGGCCAGCACCTCGCGGATCATGGGCAGGGTCTTGCGTACATGATCCCGCGAGGCCAGCTCGGGAATCACACCGCCGTATTCGGCATGCATGGCCACCTGGCTGTACAGGGCATCGGCCAGCAGGCCGCGCTCGCTGTCATATACGGCGACACCGGTCTCGTCGCAGGAGGTTTCTATGCCCAGTACACGCATCAGTCAGCCCGGTTGGAGGAAAAGCTTGTGGGAAAAGGCGTGATTCTATGCCAGCGAAGCCCCCGTTTACCAGCCACCCGTGCTCATGACATAATTTCTTTTTGCATTTGGTGATGCTGCGCATTAGAATGTGCGGCCCTTTGAATTCAATCGAAATATAACTGGAAGGTGGCTCCACAATATGCCAAGCGTCAAGTTGAAAGAAAACGAGCCGTTTGACGTTGCATTACGTCGTTTCAAGCGGTCCTGCGAAAAAGCGGGAATTCTGGCGGAAGTCCGCCGCAAGGAGTTCTACGAGAAGCCCACGGCTGCCCGCAAGCGCAAGGCCGCTGCTGCAGTGAAGCGCCATCTCAAGAAGCTCTCTCGCGAAAACAAGAAAATCCGGCGCCTGTACTGATCCCCGACCCATCTCACTCTCCGTAAGGACGGGATATGGCAGACAGCCCCCTCAAGCAAGAAATCTCTTCAGCCATGAAGGATGCCATGCGGGCCAAAGACAAGGCCCGTCTGGGGACCATCCGCATGGCCCTGTCGGAGATCAAGCGCATTGAAGTCGACGAGCGCATCGAGCCCGATGATGCGCGTGTGCTGTCGATCCTCGAGAAAATGATCAAGCAGCGTCGTGATTCCATCAAGCAGTTCCGCGATGCGGACCGGGAGGAACTCGCTGCGATCGAGGAAGCCGAGATCGAGATCCTGCAGGAATTCATGCCTGCCGCCCTGGAGGCCTCGGAAATCGAAGCCATCATCGACCGCGCCATCGCCGACACCGGCGCCAGTGGCATGGGCGACATGGGCAAGGTCATCGGCAGCGTGCGCCCGCAAGTGGCCGGCCGCGCCGATATGGGTCAGGTCAGCCAGCTGGTCAAGGCACGCCTGGCCGCCAGCTGATCCAGAAGCAGTTCCATTCTCCGGGCTGCTATACTTTCCCGGTCACCCTTGAATACCTTTCCCGGCGGCGCAAGCAATGGCTGGACTGATTCCGCAAAGCTTCATTGATGAACTGCTCAGTCGCAGCGACATTGTCGATGTGATCGACAAGCGTGTGCGCCTGCGCAAGACCGGCAAGAACTACTCCGCGCTCTGCCCATTCCACAAGGAAAAGTCCCCCTCCTTCAGTGTCGAG